>NZ_JAKZKW010000010.1 GCF_022808695.1 Fundidesulfovibrio soli | reverse complement strand
CCTCCGGCGGGCAGGGAGGGCGCTGCCCTCCCTGCACCCTCCCGCCAAAGGGAGGTCCTCCCTTTGGAATCCCTTCCGGCTTCGCGACGTGTCGGCCCATTCCAACGGTCTTTCGCGACTTGAACCGATCGCGCAAAATGAAACGGACAGCGGCCTAGGCCGCTGTCCGTTTTTATCGCCGGGGTCCGGGGGGAGGCACTCCCCCCGGCGGGGTACGGGGCAGAGCCCCGCTCTTATCTCTTCCCCTATTTCCCCTCTTTCTTCTTAGGCTCGGCCTTCTTACTCTTCGCCTTCTTGTCCATCTCCCCTTCCTTCACGAAATCCCGCAATCCTTCGGCCAGTTGCCTCAGCCGGGCGTCGGCCAGGGCGTTCACACTGCCCTTGGGGTATTTGCCGTCCTTGCCACGCTCCCCGGCGGGCACTCCCGTGAGCACCTCCACCCCCTCGTCTACCGTGGCAACAGCCCAGATATGGAACTGGCCCTGCCGCACGGCCTCGATGACCTCCTCGCGCAGCATGAGGTCTTTCAGGTTGGCCTGGGGGATCATCACGCCCTGTTTGCCGGTGAAGCCGCGATCTTTGCAGCAGAGGAAGAAGCCCTCGATCTTCTCGTTGACGCCGCCGATGGGCTGCACGCGCCCCATCTGGTTCACGGAGCCGGTCACGGCGATGTCCTGCCGCAGGGGAACGCCCGAGAGGCTGGAGAGCAGCGCGTAGAGTTCAGTGGATGATGCCGAATCGCCGTCCACGCCGGAGTAGGCCTGCTCGAAGGCGATGCTGGCCGTGAGCGAGAGGGGCCTGTCCTGCGCGAACCTGCGGCGCAGGTACCCCGCCAGGATGAGCATGCCCTTGCTGTGGATGGGGCCGGAGAGGTCGGCCTCGCGCTCGATGTTGATGATGCCCTCGCGGCCCATGGCCGTGGCCGCCGTGATGCGCGAGGGCATCCCGAAGGCGTGCCCCCCCATGCTGTAGACGGCCAGGCCGTTGACCTGGCCCACGGCGGCGCCGTCCACGTCCACGAACAGGCTGCCCCGGGCGATCATCTCGCGCAGGATGTCCTGGATGCGGCTTAGCCGCCCGATGCGCGCCTCGAGGGCCTCGCGGGCGTGCTCCTCGCCTACCGTTTCTGACCCGGCGCGCCCGGCGTAGAGGTCGGCCTCGCAGAGCAGGTCCGTGTGCAGGGGGAAGGCCGTGGAGAGCTTCTCCACGCGCCCGGCCATGCGCACGGCGTGCTCCACCACCACGGCCACGGCCCCGGCCGTGAAGGGGCGCAGCTTGTGCTCGGCCGCCTCCCCGGCGATGAACCGGGCCATCTGCGCGACGGCGGTGTCGTTCTTGTCCATGGTGCGGGAGAAGTCGGCCCGGACCTTGAAGATCTTGGGCAGGTCCTGGTCGTAGTAGCGCAGCAGCTGGTAGAGCCGCTCGTCCCCGAGCACCACCACCTTCACCTCCATGTCGATGGGCTCGGGCTTAAGCCCCGTGCCGGAGATGAAGTAGAAGGGGTCGTAGGTCTGTATCTCGATGCTCTCGGTCTTGAGGGAGCGCTTGAGCGTCTGCCAGACGCCCGGCTCCATGATGGCGTCCATGAGGTTGAGCACCAGGTAGCCGCCGTTGGCCTTGACGAAGGCCCCGGCCGTGATCTTGGAAAAGTCGGTCTGCCATCCGCCGTAGGGGCCCACCACGCGGTCCACCCCGCCGAAGAGGTTGCGGTAGGTGGGGTAGGATTCGATGACAACCGGCGGCCCGGCCTGCTCGGCGTTGTCCACCAGGAGGTTGATGTCGTAGGGGTGCAGGACCGCCTCGGGGGACGGGGCGGAGAAGGGCATCCCCGGCATCATGCCCTGGGGTTTGGCCCCGATGGTCTTGATATCCTCCAGGTTGTCCACCATGTGCTCCACCATGGCCTCCAGGTGGGCGCGCACCTTGGGGTCCTGGTGTGCGTCGCGCAGGGAGGCCTGGAGGTCCGTGGCCATGGAGCGGAACATGATCTTGTCCACTTCCTCCAGCTTGCGGTCCACCTCCTTTTGCAGGTCGCGCACCTCCTGGACGATGTGGTCCACGTCCTCCTTGACCTCGGCCCGCTTGGCCCGCAGCCGTTCGAACTCGTCCTTGGGGAAGCGGCCGTTGGCCACCATGGCCTCCAGGTCGATGATGCGCTTGGGCTCGCCGTCCACCACGGGCAGCACGTCCGGGCGGGTGTAGGGCCCCACCTCCATGCGCACCATGGCCAGGCCGGTGTTTTTGACCTTCTCCTCCACGGCCTTGTAGAACTCCATGACCTTCTTCTCGTGGAGCTCGATGATCTCGTTCTTGCGCGCGATGTACTCCTCGCTCTCGAAGAGCTGGGGAATCTCCTTTTTCAGGCGCTCCAGGAACTCGTGCACGTCCTTCTTGAACACCGAGCCCAGCCCGGCCTTGAAGCGCAGCAGCACCGGGGCCTCGGGGCGCTTGAAGTTATTGACGTAGCAGAGGTCGTCGGGGATGCGGTCGGCCTTGGACCTCTCCTGGAGCAGCTTCTTGACGGCGGAAAGCCGCCCGTGCCCGGGGTCGCCCGTGACGAACACGTTGTAGCCCTTGCGCAGCATGTCCATGCCGAAGCCCAGTGCTTCCAGGCCCCTCTCCTGCCCGATGACGGCGTCCAGGGGGGTGAGCTGCGCGGTGGTCTCGAAAGCGAGGGTTGCCGGGTCGAGCCTCCAGCGAAGGCTTTCCGGGGGGACTTCGAAGGATGGTGAGGTTGCGGTCATGCTGCGCTCCGGTGGAGTTGGCGACGCCGCCCGCCGTGGCCCCGGCGGCTCGCGTGGGTTGCTGGGCCTAGCTCTTGCGGACGGGGATGCTGCGGACGGGGGGGAGCCCCTGGCGGCGCAGGCGCACGGTGAGCGTGCCGCCGGAGAAGCCCGCCTCGGCAGCCTCGATGGCGAAGGGCAGGGTCAGCTCGCGCGCCATGCGCAGGCTGCCGCCGCCGGCGCCCCGCTCCCTCGCGGCCGAGATGGAGAGCACCCGGCCGGAGACGCTCACGGCCACCTCCTCGGGCTCGAACCCGGAGAGGGGGCAGGTGACGAGCCAGTCGTCGCCGGAGGCATCCACGCGGATGCCGCCCTCCGGGCACATGGCCTTGGGCCGGCCGAAATCCTCGAAGAGGGCGCAAAAGCGCCTGTCCATGTCGTCTTTGAGCTTGGCGAGCTCGGTGGTTCCCCAGGAGATGAGGTCGGGCATGGTCGCGCCTCCGAAAGGGGTTTCGCCGCACGGCCCGGGCGGGCAGGAACGGACTTTCGCCCCATATACCAAGAGGCTGCGCTTATGGCGACAAAAAAAGCCCCGGCGCGTGCGCGCCGGGGCCGAAAGTGGCTGTGGCAGGGGGGCTACTTCAGCCCGAGGCCCTTCTTTATGTACTCGAAGTCGATGTTGGAGCTGACCAGCTGCGCGCCCTGCTTGATCTTGATGATGTCGCGCAGCTTGTGGCGCTGCAGGATGGTCTCCATTTTCTTGGCCACGGAGAAGGTGTCGTCGCGCACCACGATGATGGGGATCTCCAGCACCTCGGAGCGGGTGAGGATGATGTCGTTGGGGTAGAGGTTGCCGGTAAGCACCAGGCAGGGGCTGTCGCCCTCCAGGGCCACCAGCTGCACGTCGGAGCGGTCGCCGCCCACGATGACGGCCGCGTTCTTGTTCTTGCGGAAGTGGGTCAGGAAGTTTTCAACCTGCATGGTGCCGATGAGGAAGCTCTCCACGATGCGCTCCGCCTTGTGCTGGGCTGAGATGACCTTGCCCCCCAGGCGCTCGGCCAGGTCGGCCACCTTGATGGCGCCCATGAGCGGGTCCTTGGGGATGATGCCCAGCACGCGCACGCCCTTGCGGTTCAGGAAGGGCACGATGAGCGACTCCACCTCGTCCAGGAAGTTGGGGGTGATGTCGTTCAGGATCACGCCCAGGAGGTTGTCGCCCAGCGTCTCTTTCAGGACCACGAGGTAGTCGTAGTTGAGCTCCTTCTGGAAGCGGTCGATGACGATGGCCGGGATGTTCAGCCGCTTGACCACGCTCACGCCGTCCACGTTGCAGTAGGTGCCCGAGTACATGGAGCCGGAGCCGGCCACCAGGGTCACGTCCTTGCCCGCGGAGAGCTTGTCGTAGCCCTTGACGATGACATCCATCAGGTCGGGGCACTGGCCGGAGAAGGCCTTGACCTTGAAATCCTGCGTGACCACCACGGGCGTGACCTCGGAGGGGTCTTCCTCGAGGCCCAGCACGCCCTGGACGAAGTTGGCGTCGTCGTCGCCCAGTTTGCCTGCCACCTCTTTGGGCATGGCCCCCACGGGCTTGTAGTAGCCGACGTTGTAGCCTTCCTTCTGGAACTTGAGCCCAAGGCCCATGATGACCATGTTCTTGCCGGAATAACCGGAAGTGGAACCCACGTAGATGCCAGCCATGCTGCCTCCCCGACCTTGCGTCACTGTGATCCCGCCGCGCGCCGCACGCTCACCGGCCTCCGGCGGGAGGGCCTTTGCTTGAATCCGCTGGTTTGGGCCGCCCGGAAGCGGCCAACGCCCGGGCGAGTCCCGGGCTTCTTCAGTCGCCGTTCGATCGCCTGCCCAGGATGAAGTGGGCGTCCACCACCAACGCCCCGCCAGGATGGGCCATGATCGGGTTGAAATCGCACTCCACGATCTCCGGGAAATCTACCGCTATCTGCGAAAGGGTCAACAAAACATCCTCGATGGCCCTGAAATCCACGGGCGGTTCGCCGCGCACGCCGCGCAGCAGGGGGTAGGTGCGTATCTCGCGCACCATCTCGCCCACGTCCAGGAGCGACAGCGGGGCCAGCCTGCTGGAGACGTCCTTGAGGACCTCCACGTAGAGCCCGCCCAGGCCGAACATGACCAGGGGGCCGAACTGCGGGTCCCGCTTGAAGCCCGCGAACACCTCGCGGGAGCCTGGCGGCGCCATCTGCTGCACCACGCAGCCCATGACGTAGGCCTCCTTGATGCGGCTGGCCCGGTTGGTCACGTCCATGAAGGCGCGGCGCACGTCCGCCTCGCTCTTGATGTTCAGCACCACGCCGCCCATGTCGGACTTGTGGGCGATCTGGGGCGAGGCGATCTTGAGGGCCACGGGGTAGCCTATGGTCTTGGCGGCCTGGGCGGCCTCGTCGGAGGTGCGCGCCAGCACCGTCTTGGGCACGGGCAGGCCGTAGGCCTTGAGCACGTCCATGGCCTGGAACTCCACCAGCTCGGAGAAGCCCCTGGCCTTGGCCTTGGAGAGCACGTCCTTGGCCTGGAAGGTGTTGGACATGTAGCAGATTTCCACGGGCAAGGGCCGCTTCATCCACTCGGCGTGCCTGAACAGGGCGTCCAGGGCGCGCACGGCGTCCTCCGGGGAGTCATAGAAGGGCACGCCCGCCTTGCGCAGCACCTCGCGGGCCCCAACGGTGGCCGCGTCGCCCAGGAAACAGGCCGCCACGGGCTTGGCGCACTCGCTGGCCTGCCTGGCGATGGCCCAGGCCACCTGCTCCAGGTCGGCGTGGCAGCTGGGGGTGACCACGGGCAGGAGCATGTGCACCAGCGGGTCCTGCGCGGTGGCGGCCAGGGCCTTGGCGAAGGTCTCGGCGTTGGAGGTGCCCAGGATGTCCACGGGGTTGTAGAACGAGGCGTGGCTGGCCAGGAAGCGCTTGAGCTCGTCCACGGTCTGGCCGCGCAGCGGGGCCATCACCAGCGACGAGCGCACCAGGGCGTCGGCCGCCAGGATGCCCGCGCCGCCCGAGTTGGTGACCACGCAGATGTTGGGGCCGCCTGGCTGGGGCTGGCTGGAGAAGGCCACCGCGAGGTTGAACATCTCCCGCAGGCCGCCCACCCGGATGATGCCGGACTGGCTGAACACCGCCTGGCAGGCGTCCTCGGAGCCGGCCATGGCCCCGATGTGGCTGGACGCGGCGCGCGCGCCCTCGGGCGTCGCGCCGGATTTGATCATGATGACGGGCTTCTCCAGCGTGGCCTCCTGGGCCGCGCGCAGGAAGGCCTGCCCGTCCTCGATGTTCTCCACGTAGCCGAGGATCACCTTGGTGGCCGGGTCGTCCTTGAGGTGGCGGATGATGTCCGTCTCGTTGACAACGGCCTTGTTGCCAAGGCTGATGAAATGGGAGAAGCCAACACCCTTGCCCGCGGTGGCGTCCAGGATGGCCATGCCGAGCGACCCGGACTGGGTGAAGAACCCGATGTTGCCGGGTTCCGGCGCGGAGGGCACGGCCAGGGCGTTGAAGCGCAGGGCCGCGTTGTAGAGGCCCAGGCTGCTGGGGCCGAGCATGGCGATGCCGTGGCGGCGGCAGACTTCCACGGCTTCCATCTCGAAATAGTAGCCCTCGCGCCCCACCTCCTTGAAGCCGGTGGAGGTGACGCATACGCTGCGCACGCCCACGCCCCCCAGCCGCTCCAGCGTGGGGGCCAGCTGCTCGCGGGGCAGGCAGACCACGGCCAGATCGACGCCGTGGGGCAGCTGCTCGATGGCGTGCAGGGCCGGGATGCCCAGGATTTCATCGGCAAAGGGGTTGACCGGAAAAATTTTCCCCTGATACCCGGCGGAGAGCAGGTTGGCCACGACCACGTTCCCGATCTTGCCGGAAGTGCGCGAGGCCCCGACGACCGCCACGGTCCGGGGTTGGAGAAGGGAAAGCAAATGGTCGTTTCGTTCCATGCGGCCGCCGAAGGAAGGCATTGTAATGACGGAAGATGCGTTGGATAGCCTTCAGGAATGTATTTCCTATCGCTTTGGGCAAGTCAAGCTGTTGACTACCGCCCTCACCCACAGCTCCTATGCCAACGAGCAGGGCTGCACCCACAACGAACGTTTGGAATTTCTGGGTGATGCGGTACTGGAGCTTACCGTTTCCGAGGAACTTTTCAACCGTTTTCCCGACGCCCCGGAAGGCGCGCTGACCAAGCTGCGCGCCCGGCTGGTGAGCATGCCGGGCCTCGCCGAGATGGCCCGCGCGCTCAACCTGGACGCATTCGTGTATCTTGGCAAGGGCGAGCAGTCCCAGGGCGGGGGCAAGCGCGATTCGCTCCTGGCGGACGCTTTCGAGGCGATTCTTGGGGCGGTGTTCGTGGACGGCGGCTTCGAGGCCGCCCGGGGGGTGGTGCGCCGCCTGTTCGCGGAGCGTTGGCCCGAAGGCCTGGAGCAGCCAAAGGTGCGCGATTTCAAGAGCAGGCTGCAGGAACTGACCCAGCAGAGCCACCGCACGCGGCCCATCTACCGGCTGCTGGGCAGCCACGGCCCGGAGCACGAAAAGGTGTTCGAGGTGGAGCTTGTGCTCCCCGGAGGCGGGACGCTTCTGGCCACGGGGGCCAGCGTGAAGAAGGCCGAGCAGAACGCGGCGCGCATGGCGCTCGAATCCTACCAGAATAATCAGGGCCAGAACAATCAGGGTTGATGCAGGCCAGGGGTGGGAGCCACTCCCGGCTCCGCCCCCCCTGGTCCCGTCAATCACGCTATCGGCGTCAGGATGGCTAGCCCTGCAGCAGCTGGGTGGCCATCTTGGGCAGGCTGTTGGCCTGCGAGAGCATCGCGACCGCGGACTGCGTGAGAATCTGCTGACGGACGAACTCCGTCATTTCGGTGGCGACATCCACGTCCGAGATCTGCGATTCGGCGGCCTGGAGGTTCTCCGCCTGAATCTGCAGGTTCTGGATGGTGTTGGACAGGCGGTTCTGGGTGGCGCCCAGGTTCGCGCGGATCTTGTCCTTGGAGACGATGGCGTCGGACAGCGCCTGCAGGGCCTTCTGGGCCAGATCCTGCGTGGAGATGGAGCGCCCTGCCCTGCCGGGGCCGGCGGACATGCCGATGCCCAGGCCCGAGGCGGTGGAGTTGCCGATGCTGATGAAATAGTAGTCCTCGGCGCTGGAGTTGCCGGAGCCGAAGTGGATCTTGATCCTGCCGGTGGGGTTCAGCCCCGTGCCGTCGTGGGCGACGCTGGAGAGGTTGCCGTTGAGCAGGTAGATGCCGTTGAAGTTGGTGGCGCTGGCGATTCGGGTGATTTCCGAGCACATGGCCTGGTATTCCGAGTCGATGATCAGGCGCTGGTCCGAGGTGTAGGTGCCCGTGGACGCCTGGGTCGCCAGTTCCTTGAGGCGGATGAGCTTCTCGTCCACCACCTGGAGCGCGCCGTCGCCGGTCTGGATCATGGAGATGGCGTCGTTGGCGTTGCGCACGCCCTGGTTGATGGACGCGATGTCCGCGCGCATGAGTTCGCGGATCGCCAGTCCGGCGGCGTCGTCGGCGGCGGTGCCCACACGCAGGCCCGACGACAGGCGGCGGGTCGCGACGGACAGCTTGCCGTACGAGTTGTTGAGGTTTCGAGAGGCGTTCATCGCCATCATGTTGTGATTGATGACCAGGGACATGGGATTACCTCCTTGTGGTAAGGCAACTTTCCTTGTTGTTGTCCTCCTCTTGCTTCATCCGTGCCAAATCTGATTTATCACATCATTACAGCATATTGAAAAATGGCATGGGATTTTTTTCCGCTTTCCGGGAGCCTCGCGGGCAAACTTGCCCCCTCCTGGCGGTGATTTTCCGACGCCCACGCGGCAAGAAAAGCACGCCTCAAAATGGACGGCTTCGGGCGCGGGCCGGCAGACTTTTGTGCAAGCCGGTTCTTGCGCTCCGTTCAAGGGGCGCGTGGGCGAGGCTGGAGAGAAATCCAAGCTCGAGAGTAGTCGGGATACGTGAAGGTCGGCTTGCGCGCCGCAATGCGGCCCGCGTGCTCCATTCAATGGGCTGCCGGACGGACCTCGATGCTCTTGATGCTCAGGCCGAGCCTGCGGGTGTCCTGCCCGGAGCCAGCCTTGGCGGGGCTGGCCGGAGCCGGGGGGATGATCGCGAGCTCGCGCAGGCCGCCATCCGTGACGAACTCACGGGACACGGCCTGGTAGCCTCCTGAGTCTGCAAAAACGAAATCGCGCTCCACACCGCCGACGCGCACGGCAACCGGCCTGCCCGCGTTGGGGCCGAAGGGCCTGGCCTCGATCACCAGTTCGAACCGCCGCGGCAGCGGGCGCGAGAAGACGATCCGCGCTCCCGGGGCCAGGTTGGCGTCGGTCCAGCGCCCCTGCGGCTCCGGCAGGGAGAAGCCCACCGCCACGTCCACCTCGAGGGGGTAGCACTCCCCAGTGAGGTCCACACTCCAGCCCGCGCCCCCGCCCTGCCGCGCCGTCGCGGCCGGGAGCCCCGAGCTTCGGGGCGGGAGCATGCGGCCCATGAGGATGCCGCCTCCGTGGAGGCAGACCCAGCGCTCCAGCGCGCCCTCCACGTCCCCCCGCAGCAGGAACAGATCCTCGGGATAACCCGGCGGGTGGTGGCCGCTGTAGCCGTTGACCGTGGGGATGTTCATGTCCTGCGAGGCCAGCATGGCGTCCAGCTGCACCACGTAGAAGGGCTGGCCCGGCGCGCGCGCCGCATCCAGGAAGAGCACGGCGTCAGGTTTTGCAGGCCCGAGGCCGCTCACCGCGGCATCCAAACGGGCCCTGGCCTCGGCCAAGGAATACGAAGCCAGCGGCCGGTGGGCCTGCTCCGTCAGGACGAGACAGACCAGCGCCAGGACGGCCGCAGGCGCAAAGCGTGAGCCCGCCATGCCGCGCAGCCTCCGCTCCAGGGCGGTGAAGGCAACGGCCAGGGCCACGGACAGCGGGAACAGCAGCACCAGCGCGATGCGCGTCACCGAGCGGATGGCCCCTACGCCCGGGGCCGCCGAAACCAGCAGCATGTAGAGGCTGTGGCCGCCCGCGTGCAGCGTCAGGATGGCCGCCAGGGCGAAGCACCACCAGAAGGGCATGGCCCTCCGCGCCAGGGGGTCGCGCCCCGCCAGGGCCAGCAGCGGCAGGGCCGCCAGGGCCAACATGGGGGCGAGTCCCGCGAACAGGGCGTGCTCGTGGGCCAGGGGCAAGCTGGGGCTGAAGTCCGCCGCCCAGGACCACCAAAAACTCTGCGAGGCGTTGAGCCAGGAGAGCACGCGCGGCAGCATGGCCTCGATCTCGGAAGGGTCGCGCGTGCCCAGAGCCCTCGACACCCGAATGTAGGGCTCGAACAACGGGACGAGCGCCCCCCCGGCGGCCAGCAGCAGGGCGAGGCGCACCGGAAGCCCCCGGGAGCCCCCGGCCAGGGCAGCCAGCCGGGCGAAAAATCCGGCTCGCCATGTGCCTGCGGCTTCACCGCCGCCCGCCAGCAGATGGGCCGCAGTCATCAGCCCCAGGCAAAGGGCCAGGAAGTAGCCCAGGTAGATGCCGCAGTACGTCTGCCAGACCAGCGCCCCCAGGGCCAGGGCCAGTGGCCGGGCGGCCCCGCTGCGCAGGAAGGCGGCCCAGGCGGCGAAGGCCACAGGCACGCAGAAGCGCGGCAGCATCTGGGCGTGGTTGAGCTGTCCGGCCACGGGCAATCCGAAGGCGAAAACCCAGGCCCCGGCCACGGCGCCCGCCAGGCCCGCTCCGAGCCTGCGCAACGCGGCGTAGCAGGCGAAATAGCTCAAGGCCGAGCACAGCGCCATCCAGGCCGGGAACGCCGCCTCCCGCCCGAGGCCCGCCCAGCGCAGCGCGGCGTAGAGGGGAAGCGTTCCCAGGTGGCTGTCGGAAAAGGCCGTGACGTCAGGGGCCGGGTAGTAGAACGGCGCGGACCAGAAGGAAGGGGCCTGGCCCGTGAGCCAGCGCCAGCCGTGCTCCAGGATGTACATGTTGAAGCGGCTGTCCCCCAGGTCGCCCGGGATGCGGCCCGGAGAGAACAGGGTGAACAGCCCGGCGGCAAGGGCCGCCAGAAGCAGGACGAGGCCGGAAAGTGAGCCTGGTCCCCAGCCGTGGGGCGCGGAAGGTTGGACAGGGCCGGAGCCTGTGGAGCCGGACCCGGCGGGGTCGGAAGTCATTCCGGGAGCCTAGGGCATAAAGCGCCGCCCTTCAAGAGCCCGCACGGCTCCGCGCCCCCTGGACGCCTGACAGGCGGCCTGAGGAGCCGGGCAAACCTCGCGGGCCGGCTGGTCAGACGACAAAGCCCCCCTTCCGGTCCTGCCGGAAGGGGGGCCTGCATTTTCTGCCTACCCGGACTAGCGCTTGAGCTGGATGACTTCCGAGAGCATGGAGTCCGCGGTGGTGATGATCTTGGAGTTGGCCTGGAAGCCGCGCTGGGTCTGGATCATCTGGACCATTTCACGGGCCATGTCCACGTTGGAGGTTTCCAGCGAGTTGCTGGCGACGGAGCCCAGGCGGCCCGTGTTGGCCCTGCCCGTCACCGCGTCGCCCGACTCGCGCGTCTGGGCGAACAGGTTGGAGCCCTCGCGCTTGAGGCCCCAGGGGCTGGAGAAGTCCGTGAGCGCGATCACGTAGAGCTCCTGCACCTGGCCGTTGGAGAAGTGGCCCGAGAGCACGCCGTCGCTGTCCACGCTGATGCTCTGCAGGGTTCCCGGCGGGTAACCGTTCTGCGAGAGGTACAGGTTGGAGGACGAGGCCTCGTAGTTGGTGGTGGCGAGGTTGTTGCGGGTGAGCGTGGAGGGCACGAAGCCTTGCAGCAGGGGCGAGTTCGTGAGGAAGTTGTAGCCGATCTGCGAGGCGTCCGTGGCCGCGGTGGCGTTCCACTGGGTGGAGGCGCTGCGGATGCCGAAGTTCAGCGACATGCTCACCGCGTTGGAGGCGGTGGTGACGCTGGCCCCCGAGACGCTTCGGAAGTTGGCCGTGAACACCGGGTAGCCCGAGCCGGAGATGCGGGCCTGGGTCCAGTTGGAAAGGTCGCTGACGCTGCCGGTGATCGCGCCGGCGTTGAGCGTGAAGGCGGTCTGGTTCTCCAGGGCGCCCGAGTCGGAGAAGGTCATGGTGCCGATCATCAGCACGCCCGCGTGGGCGTCGGAGGCCATGTTCACGGGCACGCCGTTGACGTCGAAGGTGCGGCCGTCGGCGGTGGGGTCCGTGCAGACCATGTACTCCCAGTACTCCTTGCCGTTCACGTCGGAGATCTTGTCGTAGTAGACCGTGAGGTTGTGGGAGCCGCCGCGCTGGTCGTAGACCTTGATGGTGGTCTGGAACCCGAAGGCGGTGTCCGGCAGGGGGGAGTCCTGCGGGCGGGTCGGGTTGAAGCGGTAGTTCTGGAACAGCGAGAAGGCCGGGTCCGTCGTGCTGGTGGACTTGCTGCCGGTGCGCGGGTCCAGGTTGGTGACCACGGTGACGTTGTCCGTGGGCTGGGCGGCCAGGGCCAGGGTGTCCAGGCGGACGTCGGTGATGGAGCCCCTGGTGGGGATCTTGGTCACGGTCTGCCCGTTGGCCCGCTCCGCGCGGAGGTTCAGGGCGTCCACCTGCCAGCCCTGCACGGTGTAGTGGTTGGGGTCGGTCAGGAAGCCGTTCTGGTCGAAGCGGAAGTTGCCGGCGCGGGTGTAGTAGGTGGCCTGGTTGTTGCGGTCGCGCACGGTGAAGAAGCCCTGGCCGGAGACGGCCATGTCCGTGACCTCGTTGGAGGTCTCGAAGCCGCCCTGGGAGAAGTCGCCCAGGATGGCCTCGGGGCGCACGCCCTGGCCCAGCTGGCTCGAGCCCACGCCCGTGCCGATGCTGGCGTAGACCAGGTCCTCAAAGTCCATGCGCTGGGACTTGAAGCCCACCGTGTTCACGTTGGCCAGGTTGTTGCCGACGACGCCCATCTTCTCGCCGTGGGCCATGAGGCCGGTGACGCCCGCCCACATTGAAGTCGAGAGACCCATATTCCACCTCCGAAATCTGCTGCCGGAAAATTCTGCCCGTTACGACGCCGAGGCCGCGGGAGTGACGATTCCCTTGATGTCCGAGAAAGGCACCTGCCTGCCGTCCGTCGTGGAGAGGACGTACTGGCCGGAAGTGTCCGTGGTGACGCCGCTGACGATGCCCGTCACGCAGGTGCTCACCATCATGGACGTGCCGTCCACCTTGGCCGTGGTGACGCCGATCGAGTAGTAGCCGTCGTCCACGGTCTTGCCGTTGTAATCCTTGCCGTCCCAGCTGTAGGCGTGCTCGCCCGCGGTCTGCGCGCCCAGGGGCGCGCTGCGGATGATGTTGCCGTTGGCGTCCATGACGTTGATGGTCACCGAGGCCGCGTCGCCCGGGATGGTGTAGTAAAGCTTGCTGACGCTGGTGCCGGACTTGGAGAGCGTGTCGCCCGAGGCCTTCACTTCCTTGCCGATGAAGCCCACCGCGCTCATCATCTCCTGGCGGCCCTGGGCCTGGATCAGGCCCTCGATGCCGGTGCTGATGTTGGTGAGCTGCTCAAGGCTTGAGAACTGGGCCAGCTGGGCCACGAAGTCCTTGTCGTCCATGGGGTTGAGGGGATCCTGGTACTGGAGCTGCTTCACCAGCAGGTTCAGGAAGTCCTGCTTGCCGAGCTGCTTTGAGCTGCCAGCGGCCTTGGTCAGGCTGCTGCCGGTGGCTGAAACTGCGGAAGTGCTCATCGGATCCTCCTGCGGACTAGGCCACTATGTCCAAGCCGCGCTGGGTAATTTTTGCCTCTGCACCCACACTCTGCATCTGCTGGGCCAAAGACTCCCCGCCGGAGGAAAGAAGCGTGTTGGCGCGCAGGCGCTCCAGGGCGTCCCGGCGCTGCTGGAACTCGTTGTGCTTCTCGGAGCCGCCCGCCCACTGCTGGCCCAGGCCCGCGTCCTGCGCGGCCTTGTGCTGCACCTCGAGCTTGGCCACGGAGAGGCCCTGGTCCTCCAGGCTCTTCTTGAGCTGGCCCAGGTTCTCCGAGAGCATCTTTTCGGCCTCGGGCGTGTCGGCCTTGATCATGGCCTGCACTTCCTTGCCCTTCACAGTGAGCACAACGTTGAGCTTGCCCAGCCCCTCGGGTGTCAGCTCCAGGGTGAGCTGCTTCACGCCCTGGCCCATGTTCCTGAACACGCCCGCCTCCACCTGCTCGAGCAGCTGGCTGGCCTGGGCACGCGCGGCCTGGGGGTCGGCGGTGCGGGCCTGGGCCGCGCCCGCCGCGACCTGGCCGGGCTGGCCAAGGCCGAAAAGGGACGCGCCGTTGGGGCTTGCCCCGCTCTCGGTGCGGATCTTGCCGCCCAAGTCGGCCACGGCCTGATCCCCGGCGCCCTTGCCGGAGAATTGCTGGTTCTGCTGGCCTGTAGCCTGGTTGCCAGTCTGGTTGCCCGCCTGCGCCCCGGGCTGGACTCCGGGCTTGGCCCCGGCCGCGTTGGCGCCGGGTGTCCCGGAAGGGGCCTGGGCCTTGGCGTCGGCCGCCGCCACTTTGGAGGAGTCGTCCTTGCCGGCGCCCAGGTCCTGCGGGTCCTTGAGCAGGGAGGAGGCCCGCACCCCGGCGGGCTGCACCTTGTCGGCCTCGGCCTTGGCGGCCGTCCCGGCCTTGTCCTTGGCCTGGGCCATGGCCTGCTCGAGCACCTGGCGCACGGGCTGGAGCCCGGCATCGGCCTGGCCCTTCTGGGCGGTCACTTCCTGCTGCACGGCCGCGAGCATGGTCTTCAGTCCGGCGCCGGAGAGGTCGGCCCCCTCCACCTTGGCGCCCAGGGTGGCCAGCCGGTCGCGGGCCTCCTGGGGCAGGCGCAGGGCCTTGGCCAGGGTGGCCATCTCATCGCGGGACATGCTGAAACTGCCGGAAGCCCCCTGCTCGGAGAGCTGGGCCGAGACCTGCCGCCAGACGTGTTCCGTGCGCCCGTTGGCCAGGGCCTCGGTGAGCTCCTTGGCCTTGGGTTCGCTGAAGCCCATGTGCGTGAACAGGGAGGCCAGGGTCTGGCGGTCCTGGTCGGAGAGTTCTTCCTTCTTCACCGACTTGGACACCGTGGCCTGCTCCACCTCGTGGGTGAACTGGCCCCAGGTGATGCCCTTGGGGCTCTCGGCCATGGCGGTGAGTTCGTCCATCTTGCTCTTGGGGACGCCCGCCGCTTCGAGCTTGGGCGCCAACTCCAGGATGTCCTCGCGGGTCATCTTCACGTCGCGAAGGGGGTCGCCCGCCGTGGAGCGGGCGCTCTCGAGCTCCGTGGACGGCTGGGAGAACGGGTCCTTGCCGGGCAGGGGGGTGCCCAGGGCGTCGTCCACGATGGCGCTGGAGCTCATCTTATAGCTGTTGAGCAGCCCGGCGAACATGTCGGCGGCGCTCACGGAGGAGGTCCCTGAGAGGGATGAATCCTTGGGGACGAACCCAAGGCGGGCGATCGAACTGGGAAGGATTTGCATGTCATTCCTCCTGACGGCCCTGATTCTACAAAAGCCGTTCCAACATTCGCGCCATGCGATTCCGAGCACTTGCGACGAGACAAGAGCGGCATGAATTTCCCGGGCGGCACAATCGGCAGCTGGGCAGGGAGGAATTTGCGGGTATTCCGGCCCGTTGGGGCCGCTGGAACGCTCAGGAGGATACGGAGGATACGGAGGCGAGCACGGCCCCCAGCAAGCCCAGGCATTCGTCCCGGGAATCGGGGGAGTAGTCGGCGTTCTCGAGGGCCATCTGGACGTATCCGGCCGCCGGACGCAGCATGGGAGGCCAGGATTCCATGAAGGCGGGCGGAAGCGCCCCCCCCGCCGGGAGCAGTGCCGCCACACGCCCGTAGAGCCGGGCAGCCCCGCGCGCGAAGGAGCGCGCCAGTTTCGGATGCGCCCCGGCCAGGGCCAGCCAGTCCCGCCGGGGGACATCCTGCCCCCAGAGGCCGAAGTGCGCCCCGAAGGCCCCGCGCCAGAACTCGCCCAGGCCATCCCCGGCCCTGGGCGCGGCGCGCCCCACCGGCTCGAGCTGGTAGAACCCGGCGGCGCTGCGCCCGGTGCGGTACAGCCGCATGCCAGGCGGTGGCATGGGCCGCCCCCCCCTGGCCAGCTTCCAGGCCAGGTAGGCAACCTGCTCGGGGTCGAAACGCTCCCGGCAGCGCGGCCGGACGAAACGGCACTGCCAGCAGCCCTGGCAGGAAATCCCCGCGCCCAGCACGTAGTGCCCGGGGTTGAACGGCCCCGTCTCCCACGGGTTCACCGGCCCCATGGAGAGGTTCAGGGTCTGCAGCCCGGACCAGGCGGCCACGTGCATGGGCCCCGTGTCCGGCGTGATCATGAGCGACATGGTCTGCCCGGCGGCCATGAACTGCTCCAGGGAGAGCTGCCCGCTGAAATCCGCCAGGGTGCCGCCGTGCAGGGCGCGCACCTCGGCTGCCAACGCCTTCTCGGCTGGCCCGCCCAGGAGCACCACGGCCAGCCCCCTGCGTTGCAGGGCATGGGCCAGGGCGGCCCAGAAGGCCGCCGGGGGGCGTTTTTCCTCCTGGCTGGCCCCCAGGAACAGGCCCACGCGGTCCTTGCCGGGGGCGGGGGTGCGCGGGGTGTCGAAGACGGTGGAGGCGATCTGGCGGTGGTCCACGCAGTCCAGGGCGTTGAGCTCCACCCAGTGGAAACGGTTGTGCCGGTTGTTGCCCGTGAGCGAGGCCCGGTAGAGCTGCCAGCGCCCGCCCACGCGCAGGTGGTCGCCCTGGTCGCGGTACGGCCCCAGGCGGGTGGCGGCCCGCAGCCCGCCCGCCAGGATGGCGGCCTCGGGCCTGTGGCTCAGGTTCACCAGCAGGGAGTATTCGCTGGCCGGCAGGTGGTCCACGGCGGTCCAGGGCGCGTAGACCACCGGCGGGGAGACGGCCTTGAGCCCCTGGTAGAACTGTTCCTCGGCCACCACCCACACCGGGCGCTCGGGCGCGCCCCGCTTCAGCCAGAGAAACAGCGGGAAGGAGAGCACGATGTCCCCCATGCGCTGCATCTGCAGCACCAGCGCCGGAGCCGGGGCCGGTGCCTGGGCGGGGGCCTGACCGTCGGGGGAGGCGCTCACGGGGCCTGCTCCAGCGCTTCGCGGCGGGCGCGCAGATCCTCCAGGGCGGCCTGCTGGGCGGTGGCGGCGGCGCGGCGGAAGTCGGCGGCCTCGAACTTCTGGTGCAGCTTGTACTGGTTGGCCCAGCCCAGCCCCCACTGGGCCTGCCCTTCCCCGCCCTGGCTGCCGGTGCTCTTGAAGTGCCGCACCCGGAGCCGGCCCTGGTACACGGGGGTGAGCCCGGCCAGGAGCAGGCGCACGTCGTGGTCCAGGTCGTCGTACTGGGTGGGGGAGTAGCGCAGGTCGAACCCGCCCTGGGCCAGCAGGCGCCCGGTGCGGAACATGTGGCAGCAACCCGTGACCGTGGCGCAGGGGCGGACATAGCCGAACTGGCCCATGTCCAGGGTCTGGTGGTGGCAGTCGGAGAGCGCGAAGCGCCTGGCTCCCGGGGCTTTGGCCTGTTCTTCCGGTTCGGGCAGCAGGAAGGTGTCCGCCGACTGGATGCGCACTGGCGCGGCGTGGTCCACCACTCTGGCCCCCCAGACCCCGGCATCTGGATAGAGGCGTTCGGCCTCGACCAGCAGGCCCAGCCAGTCGCGGGGCAGCTCCACGTCGTCGTCGAGGTAGACCGCGAAGTCCGCGCCGCGGGTCAGGGGCAGCGCCGCCAGCCAGTTTCGGGCCGCGGGAGCCCCTACGTTCACAGGCAGGGAGACGATTTCCAGCCGCTGCGGCCCCAGGCGGCCGCGCCAGCCCTCCAGCACCTGGGCGGTGTCGTCGGTGCTGCCGTTGTCCAGCACGGCCAGGCGGGCCTGGCCCAGGTCCGAGGCGGCGAGGCTGTCCAGGGTGGCGTCGATGTCGCGGGCCTTGTTGAAGGTGTAGAGCAGCACGGCCACGGATTCAGGCGGGGACGCAGTCGGGGCCTGGCCCGAAGTCTGGCCCGACGTTTGGCGCAGCGCCTCGCTCGCAAGCAGCAGGGGCGTCGGGTTCCAGGGCTCGGCCTCGAGCCAGCGCCGGAAGCCCTCGGCGCTCCCAAGAGCCAGTGCCGCACGGCGGGCCATCAGCACATCCGGCAGCACGTCCGGCAGCTCCACCAGGGACAGAATCTCCAACGCGCGCCCGCCCTCACCCGCCGTGAGGGCCGCGTCCGCCCCGGCCAGGGCCGCCAGCAGGGGCTGGCCCCAAGCGGCCAGAAGCGCGGCCAGGGCCTCGGCCCAGTCCTGGTCCATGTCGGCCAGGGCGTGGCTCATGGCAAGGCGGACCCAGAACAGGTTGCCCTGCTCGGCCTGGAGCCGGGAATCGAGATATTCTTTGATCCGGCCGTGGTCGCGGCTGGCGGCCAGGCGGGCGTATTCGACGGCGTCCCCTGGCTGGCGGGCGAAGCGGGCCACGTGCATGGCCGCGCGCGCGGCCTGGGGCCAGCCCGTGAGCAGCGGGGCCGCCTGGAGGGCCAGGGCCGCGTCCAGGGGCGACTGGGACCAGGCCGCCACGGCCAGCGCTTCGGCCAATCCGTCCTGTCCGGCCTCCCCGGCCTCGGCGGCCAGGCGGGAGCAGCGGGCCAAATGGGCGGCCCCCTCCCCGCCGCAGAGCAGCAGGGAGCGCAGGGGCTCGGGCAGGTTCTCCAGGGGCGTGCTCATGCGCCTTCGGGCTCGCAGTAGGGAAGGCCGAAGGTGTCGCGCACGGTGCGCAGCAGCTGGCCCATGCGGGTCACGTAGGTGTGCTGGGCCAGCACCCGCTTGCGCGCGGCCTGGGCGATGCGGGCGCGCTCCGTGGGGTGGGCCAGGAAGTGGCGGACCATGTCCGGGATTTCGTCCGGGTCGCCGTAGAGGGCCACCTCCCTGCCCGGCTCGAAAAGATTCTCGATCTGCGCGCGGTAGTCCGTGAGCAGGAAGGCCCCGCAGGCGGGCACGTCGAACACGCGCTGGTTCACCGCGCCCTTCATCTGCAGGCTGGTGCAGTTGAAGTTGATGTCGGAGAGCGGATAGAAGCCGGGCAGGTCGTCGTAGTAGGAGAGCTCGGCCAGCCGCCGCCAGCGCCCGCCGGGCTGCGCGCCCTCCTTGCCGAAGGTGGTCAGCCAGCCCTCGTCGCCCACGATGGTGGGGCCGAACTCCATGAGCTTGCCCAGGCAGCGCGCCCGGTACTGGCGGGTGGACTCCCAGATCACGGCCGTCTCATAGGAGAGCTGGCGGTCCGGCGTCTCCAGGGCCTCGAAGTCGGGCGCCAGCGCCGGGAAGCGCTCCCGCAGGAAGGCCCGCACGCTGCCCTCGGGGTGCTCGCCGAAGGCCTGGGCCAGGCGGGGCATGGCCGCGCGCAGCCTGCGGGAGGGGTGGGCGTGGTCCAGGCGCAGGCCGGTCTTGATGACCATGGAATTGCCCACGAAGCTCACCGCGCTGCGCCAGGGGCTGCCGGTCTGGAGCTCGGCGGGGGGGGCGAAGCGGCGCTCGTCCGCGGCCAGGGGCAGGTGGAAAGCATGCTCGAAGCCCATCTGGCGCAGGGGGGCCATGTTGTCGGCGTCCCAGGTGAACATGGCCGTCTTGGTGGCCGACGGGCGCGAATAGAGGGCCAGGCCCAGGGCGGGGTTGTCCACGAACCAGGAGGCCAGGGGGATGTCCAGGCGGGAGAGCAGCCCGGTGAGCAGGCCCTCGTGGTCCACGCCCAGGTGGTTCACGGTGAGCAGGAAGTGGGGGCGCAGCCGCTCGATGCCCTTGAGCAGGGGGCGCAGGTACTCCTCGCTGTCGAGCTCGTCGCCGCCGGTGTCCAGATAGCCGTACTCCACCCCCATGCGCCTGAAGGCGGTCATGATCTCGCCCAGCAGGAAGAACCGGCTGGTGACCAGCAGCACGCGGGGGGATTCGGCCATCGGCGCTACTTGCCGCCCTTGGCGGTCAGGGACTCGAGGTCGCCGTCGGATTCGGCCACGGCGAAGAAATCCATGAGCTGCACCAGGCCCAGGGTCTTGCGCACCTGGGGGCTGGGGCACATGAGCACCAGGCGCTTGCCCAGGCTCTGGAGCCTCGTGTTGCAGGAGACCAGGAAGCCGATGCCGGAGGAGTCCATGAAGCTCACCTCGGAGAGGTCCAGGGCCAGGGCCTGGGAGTCGTCCTTCTCCAGGGCCTGCTCCACGGCGTGCTTGAAGTCCTGGGTGACCTCCATGGTGATTTCGCCCGAGAACTTGGCCAGAAGACACGCGCCCTTGCGCAGCCAGATCAGGTTTTCCACAGTTCCTTCCTTATCTGTTTGACCACCCGCAGGACGTTCTCCCTGCCGCGGCGCTTGAGTTCACACTGGTCTGACAGCTTGCAGATGATGAACATGCCCCGCCCGCATTCGGACTCGGGGGCCGCGTTCTCGAACTTCACGGCGTCGCCGAAGCCCTTGCCCCAGTCCACCACCTCCATGTCCACGGATTGGCCCGGCCTGATGCGCAGGCGCACCTCCATGGGGCCTTCGCCCCCGCCGTAGGCGTGGCGGGTGATGTTGGCGCAGGCCTCGGTGAGCAGGATGTCCAGGTCGTGCAGGATGTCGGAGTCCTCCACGTAATCCCCCACGGCGGAGACCACGTCCTTGGCCAGGGCCCTGCTGGCCTGGGGGGTGGACCGGCCCGAGAACACCCGCGAGAGCGGGCTGCCCGCGCAGACCCACAGCCCGGTGACGTCGTCGCTGAACACCGGCCCGGCCTTCTCGCCGCTGAGGTTCTCCAGCAGGCTCTGCAGGGTGAAGCGGCCCGAGCGCATGAGCCCGGAGGCCAGCTCCGTGAAGCGCTCCAGCCCGAAGATCTCCTTCTCCAGGGTGTGCCACTCGTACCAGCCGTCGGTGTAGAGCAGGAGCCCGGCGGGCTTCTCGAACTCGATGGTGCGCATGGGGTATTTCTGGTCGAAGAACCCAAGCACCGAGGAGGTGGGGGCAAGCTCCATGATCCTGCCGCCGGTCCAGAGCAGCGGGGGGCAGTGCCCGGCGTTGACGTAGGTCAGGGTGCCCTCCTCCGGGTCGATGTCCACGGCGGCCAGGGTCACGAAATCAGGCTCCTGCCCGATGGAGCTGAGCAGGTGGTGGTTGGCGAGGCTCAGCATCTCCGCCAGGGAGAGGTAGTGCGTCTGGGTGACGCGCACCAGGGTGCGCACCACGGCCATGAGGAACGCGGCCCTGGCTCCGTGGCCGGACACGTCGGCCATCACGGCGCGGATGCAGCCGTCGGGCAGGGTGAAGAAATCGTAGTAGTCGCCGCTGGCGCGCCCGGAGGGGCGGTACAGGCACTCCACCAGGGTGTCGCCGAAGAGCGGGGAGCAGTCCGGGAGCAGCCGCTTCTGCAGGCCCGCCACGGTGTCGATCTCGCGGCTGATGCGGTTGTAGGCCTGGCGCAGCTGCCTGGTCAGGGTGACCTGCCTGGCAGCGGCGCCCACGCGGGCCAGCAGCTCCTCGCGGTCGAAGGGCTTGGCCAGGAAATCGTTGGCCCCGGCGGCGAAGGCCCGGGCCTTGAGCGCCTTGGTGTCCTGCGCGGTGAGCACCACGATCTGCACGTCGTGGTCCTGCGCGACGCCCCGGATGTGCTGCATCACCTCCAGCCCGGACTTCACGGGCATGTTCATGTCCAGGATGATGACGTCGGGCTTGAAGGAGGCGTGGGCTTCGATGGCCTCCTGCCCGTCCTCGGCGGCCTCCAGGCGGTAAAGCTTGCCCAGGATGAAGGTCAGCAGGCGCAGGACCGTCTTGGAGTCGTCCACCACCAGGACGCGGATGTCGTCCCCGGCGGCCATCAGCCGGCCTGCCTCGCGCAGGCGGGCTCGAACGCGGCGCTGTCCAGCAGGATGGTCACCGGGCCCTGGTTGGTCAGGCTCACGTCCATGTCCGCGCCGAACACCCCGCGCGCGACGCGTCCGGGCAGGCGCTCCTCCACGTCCTCAACGAGGCGCTCGAACAGGGCCTGGGCCGTCTCCGGCGGGCAGGCCCGGGAGAAGCCGGGGCGCATGCCCTTGCGGCAGTCCGCGTAGAGGGTGAACTGGGAGACCAGCAACACTTCGCCGCCCACGTCGGCCAGGCCCAGGTTCATCTTGCCTCCGGCGTCGGTGAACACCCGCAGCCCAGCGAGCTTGTCCAGCATGGTGCGCCAGGCCGGGCTCTCCGGGGCGTCCGGGCCGTCGTCCGGGCCGAAGCCCGCCAGCACCAGGAAGCCCCGGCCGATGGCGGCCACGCGCTCACCCGCAACTTCCACGGAGGCCTTGGCCACACGCTGGATCACCAGCCTCATGACAGCTCGGTGTAGGTGGCTTTGCTGGTGGCCTTCTCGAACACGCTGATCTCGGCCACCTGGGCGGGCATGCCTTCCATCAGCCTGCCCAGCTCCCAGTAGATGTAGCGGGCCAGGTTCTCGGCAGTCGGGTTGCGCCGCTGGAAATAGGGCAGCTCGTTCAAGTGCTTGTGGTCGAGCCTGTCCAGCACCTTCTTGAGCAGGGCCTTCAGGTCCTTGAAGTCCATGAGCATCTCGGTGTCCTGGGTGAGCCGCTCGCCCTGGAACACCGCCTCCACCACGAAGTTGTGCCCGTGCAGGGCCTCGCAGGGCCCGTTGTAGTTGCGCAGGCAGTGCGCGGAGGAGAAGTCGTCCGTGATGGTCAGCTTGAACAGGCCCCGGCGCAGGACCGGGCGTTCGCCGTGTTGCATGGTCACAATGGTCCCCTTTGTCAGCCCGTTGGAGTGATCGGTAATTCCCCGCCTGTTCAAAAAACACGGTGGCAAGGCGCGGAAAAAAGTCAAGACCGAAGCATATCGGGCATATGCGAGGGTTTGACTTTTTGCCCGCAACGCAGCCAGCGTGGATTTTTCAACAGGCGATCAGGCTGGCGCCTTGTTGTGGGCCCGGGCCAGACAGTCGTCCACCGCGAGCCAGAATTCCGGGCACGGCCCGACGCTGAGTTCGTCCGAGAGGCCCGCCAGGCACTCCATGCTGTCGAACACCAGGCGCAGCCGCACCTTGGCGCTTCCCGGATACTTATGAAAGATTTCCTTGAGCCCCGCAAGCGTGGTGCAGACGTGGGCGTCCACGCGCAGCTCCAGGGGCTCGTCCCCGGCCTGGACCGCCTCGGCCAGGGGCCGGGCCGACTGCACGATGAGCTTGAGCTTGGCCTGGCCGTCGGGGGCGTCCTGGTCGTCCTTGCCGATCTTGCCCGTGATGAGCAGCGGGGCGTCGCCCTCCAGCAGCTCGCGGCACTGGGTGAAGGCCTCGGGGAAGAAGATGGCCTCGCCGTCCCCGGCGATGTCCTCCAGGCCGCAGAAGGCCATGCGCGAGCCCTTCTTGGTGATGTGCTCCTTCTTGGTGGTGATGATGGCCGCCACCTTGACCTCGCAGTCGGGAGCGTAGCCCCGGCAGTCCGAGAGCGTCTTGAGCCCCATGCGCCGCAGGTCGCGCGAGTAGGCCTTGAGGGGGTGGCTGGTGAGGTAGAAGCCGATGGCCTCCTTCTCGAAGGCCATCATCTCCTCGTGGCCCCACTCGGGCACCTTGGCCTCCTCGCAGGCGAAGCCGATGCCGCCGGTGGGCGGGGCCTCGGGCGCGGGCGCCAGGCTCATGAGCGAAAGCTGGCCCGAGTTCTTGGCCTCGGCGCGCTTCTGGCCCTGGGTTGCGGCCTTGTCCAGCCCGGCCATGAGCGAGGCGCGCGGGGCCTCGAAGCAGTCCATGGCCCCGGCCTTGATCAGAAACTCCAGCACGCGCTTGGTCACCTTGCGCAGGTTCACGCGGGTGGTCAGGTCCACCAGGCTGGTGAAGGGCCCGTTCTCCTCGCGCTCGCGCACGATCTCGTTGATGGCCTCCCCCCCGACGTTCTTGATGCCCGCCAGGCCGTAAACGATCTTGCCCTCGCGCACGCTGAAGTGGCGCATGGAGAGGTTCACGTTGGGCGGCAGCACCTCGATGTCGCGGTCGTTGCAGTCGGAGATGTACTTGAGCACCTTGTCCTGGTTTTCCAGGTCCGAGGTGATGAGCGCGGCCATGAAGGCAACAGGGAAGTGCGTCTTCAAGTAGGCCGTATGGTAGGAGATGAGCGCGTAGGCCGCCGAGTGCGACTTGTTGAAGCCGTACTCCGCGAACTTCTCCATCAGGTCGAAGATCTCGTTGGCCTGGGAGTCGGGGATCTCCTTCTTGCGCGTGCCCTCCAGGAAGCGGGTGCGCTGCTTGGCCATCTCCTCCGGGTTCTTCTTGCCCATGGCCCGGCGCAGCAGGTCGCCCTCGCCCAGGGAGTACCCCGAGAGCACCTGGGCGATCTGCATGACCTGCTCCTGGTAGACGATGACGCCGTAGGTGGCCTTGAGCACCGGCTCCAGGTCCGGGTGGGGGTAGTGCACCTCCACCAGGCCGTGCTTGCGGTCGATGAACTCCTGGACCATGCCCGAGCCCAGGGGGCCGGGGCGGTACAGGGCCAGCATGGCGATGACGTCCTCGAAGCAGTTGGGCTTGAGCTGGCGCAGGTATTTGCGCATGCCGTCGGATTCCACCTGGAAGATGCCGTCGGTGTCCCCTCGGGAGAACAGCTCGTAGGTCTCGGGGTCGGTCAGCGGCAGGGTGTCCAGGTCGGGGGGCTGCTGGCCCATCTCCCGGATGATGTCCAGGGCGTCCTGGATGACGGTCATGGTCTTGAGGCCCAGGAAGTCGAACTTGACCAGCCCGATCTTCTCCACGCGCTTCATGTCCCACTGGGTCACGATTTCCTGGTTCTTGCCCAGGTAGAGCGGCACGTACTCCATCATGGCCCGGTCCGAGATGACCACGCCCGCCGCGTGGGTGGAGGCGTGGCGCGAGAGCCCCTCCAGCCTGCGGGAGACGTCGATGAGCCGGGCGATGCGCGGGTCCTGCGCGGCCAGCACGGAGAGCTCCGGCTCCTGGTTCAGGGCCTTGTCGATGGTCATCTTCAGGTCTTCGGGGATGAGCTTGGCGATGCGGTCCGTCTCTGGGAAGCTCATGCCCAGGGCGCGGCCCACGTCGCGCACCACGGCCTTGGCCTTCATGGTGCCGAAGGTGGTGATCTGGGCCACCGAGTCCCGCCCGTACTTCTCGGAGACGTAGCGGATCACCTCGGTGCGGCGGCGTTCGCAGAAGTCCACGTCGATATCGGGCATGGAGATGCGTTCGATGTTCAGGAAGCGCTCGAACAGCAGGTCGTAGGGCAGCGGGTCCAGGTTGGTGATGCGCAGGCTGTAGGCCACCAGCGAACCGGCGGCCGAGCCGCGCCCCGGCCCCACGGGGATGCCCTGCCCCTTGGCCCAGTTGATGAAGTCCTGCACGATGAGAAAATACCCGGGGAAGCCCATCTGCTTGATGACGCCCAGCTCGTACTCCAGGCGGTCCCAGTAGACCTTCGCCCGCTCGGGGGTCAGGTCCATGCGGGCCAGGCGCTCCTTGAGGCCCTCGCGGGCCATGTCCGCCATCTCGTCGTCCAGGGATTTGCCGGGCGCCACCTCGTAGACCGGGAAGTGGTAGGTCTTGAGGTCCAGCTCCAGATTGACGCGCTCGGCGATCTCGCAGGTGTTGGAGATGGCCTGGGGGGCGTGGGCGAAGGCCTGGGCCATCTCCTCCGGGGAGCGGTAGTAGAGCTGCTGGGTGGTGAAGCGCATGCGCTTGATGTCGTCCACCTGGGCCTGGGTCTGGATGCACAGCAGCACGTCGTGGGCGGAGGCGTCGTCGGCGTTCAGGTAGTGGCAGTCGTTGGTGGCCACCAGGGGCAGCTTCATCTCGTCGGCCAGCTCCAGCACCAGGGCGTTGAGCCGGGCCTGCTCGGGCAGGTCGTTGGCCTGCATCTCGAGATAGAGCCTGTCCGGGAAGAAGTTCATGTAGGTGCGGGCCATGTCCCGGGCGGCGTCCATGCCCTGGTTGAGCAGGGCTTGGTGGATCTCGCCCTTGATGCAGGCCGATAGCGCGATCACGCCCTCGTTGTGCTGGGCCAGCAGGGCTTTGTCCACGCGCGGCTTGTAGTGGAAGCCCTCCATGTAGGCCTTGGAGGAGAGCGCAAGCAGGTTCTGGAAGCCCGTGAGGTTCTGGGCCAGCAGCACCAGGTGGTAGCCCGCGTCGCGCGCGGACTTGGCGTCCTTGCTGGTGCGGTCGCCCTTGGCCACGTAGACCTCGCAGCCGACGATGGGCTTGATCCCGGCCTTCTTGCAGTACTCGTAGAACACCAGGGCGCCGTGCATGTTGCCGTGGTCGGTGATGGCGGCCGCCGGGCAGCCGAACTCGCCCGCGCGCTTGACCAGATCGCCGATGCGGATTGCCCCGTCGAGCAGGGAGTATTCCGTGTGGCAATGCAGATGGACAAAGTCGGACATAATTCAATCACCTGTAAATACTGAATAAAAATTTAAAAGGCACCCCGGGCGGATGTTCCCTAGCCCATTTCACCGGGGATGCCAACCGCCCCGGGGAGGGCCCGTGTACGCTTTACAATATCGAGCAATTACACTAAATACGTTTACCGCAACCTGAAGAACGAATCGCACCCATTTTTCTCGCGCGCCTCACCAGGGAGCCGTCATGTCCGTCGCGTTGACCATCGCCGCCGTGGAGGATCAGGGATATCGCCTGATACTCAGCCATGCAGGGCGGCAACTGCTCTGCGGCCCGGTGCGCCCCGGCCCTCACGAGGCCGTGAGCGACGCCGAGGCCCTGCGCCAGGCCGTGGCCCTGGACGGCCGCTACCAGTTGGAGCGCGACAGCTCCGGCGGATACCGCTTCCGCGTGCTGGGGGAGAGCGGTTGCACCCTGGCCGTGAGCACGCCCCACCCCACGCCCTACAGCCTGGGCCAGGCCATCGCCACCATCAAGGAGCTGATGCCCCAGGTGGAGCTGGTGCTGCCTTGAGGACGGCGCACCCCGATCTCTCTTCTTTCGGGCGATAACAGATTTCACGCCCGCTGGCGATATCCGCCGTTGTTGTCCTGGGTTCCAGACGGGGTGACGCCCCCCTGACCTTAGCCCTCGCCCCTGCCCACCTCACTAGAGTTGAACCATTTGTCTATTCCCCAGCGCCTGCCCCCGCTGCGACTCCACGCAACCGTCACGCAACAAAGTGATTGCACCGTCAAATATTCATTTACAGCATAATTGATTTTACCATTGACGAAGCAACGATGTTATTAGATGAGCATTATAACCTTTAATTCCACCAGGCGAGGTGCTATATGAGTGCATACTTCAAGTTGTTCAAGGCAAGCAACGGACAGTACTTCTTTACGCTTCACAGCAGTGGAAACCATGAAACCGTGCTCAATGCAAGCGAAACGTACCATACGAAGCAAGGCGCGCAAAACGGAATAGATTCCGTGAAATCAAACGCACCGGCTGCATCTAACTACACTAAACAGACTGATGCATCGGGGCAGTACAGGTTTCGCCTTCAAGCGCAGAACAACAAGGCAATCGGAGTTAGCGAGGCTTACACGACGGCCCAGAACCGAGACAACGGCATCACCTGGGTGATGAACAACGCTCCAGGAGCCACCACGGTAGACCACACCTGATTTTGAAGCCTTGTCATCACAAACCCGGCGCATCCACTCCCCCAAAACAGCATCAAGGCCGGGCCTTCGCCATGTCTGCGAAGGCCCGGCCTTTATTTCACTCGCGGCCGATGCGGCTTCCCGCCAGGCTATTCGGGCTTCTTGAACCCGTACTTGGCCAGGATCGCCTGCCCCTCCGGGCTCATGACGAAATCGGCGAAGGCCTTGGCGTCGGCGTTGTCCTTGGAGCGAGCCACGATGGCCAGGGGGTAGCTCACCTTCGCCTTGGTGGGGATTTCGGCGGCCACGTCGATCTTGGCCGCGGCGCTCTGGGCGTCGGTGGCGAAGATGAACCCGGCGTCCACCTCGCCCCGGCTGACGTAATCCTGCACCTGCTTCACGGAGTCCCCGAAGACCAGCTTGGGGGTCAGCGCCTCGTACAACCCGGCGGTGCTCAGAGCCTCACGGGCGTAGCGGCCCACGGGGACGGTCTCGGGGTTGCCCAGGCCGATGCGTTCCACGGCCTTGTCCTTGAGGGACTCGAGCGAGGTCACGGCCGCCTTGCCGCCCTTGGGCTTGCACAACACCAGGGCGTTGGCGACGAAATTCCTGCGCGAGGCCGTGTCGATGAGGTTCTTGGCCTGGGCGCGGTCCATGGTTTCCTGGTCGGCCGAGGCGAAGATGTCCACGGGCGCGCCGGCCTCGATCTGGGGGAGCAGCTGCCCTGAGGCGGCGAAATTGGTGTTCACGGTGACGCCGGGGCGGGCCTTCTCGAATGCCGCCTTCATCTCTGTGAACGCGGCGGTGAGGCTGGCGGCCCCGGAGACGGTGACGCTCCCGGCCTGGGCCATGAGGGGCAAGGCCAGCAGGGCGGCCAGGGCGAGGATTATCAGGGCGCGTTTCATATTTTCACTCCTATATGGTTGCGGTGAACGGAAAACATGTAACTCCGGCCGGAATTCCGGGCCGGATTCCCCGCTCCCGAGTCCCGGGGATCAGGGCGTGTCGGCCTCCGGCTCCTGGCCGCGGGCCTTGCAGCGGAGGGGCCGCGTCCGCCTGCGCGGCGCGGGCGGCTCGGACGGCCGCATCTCCATCGCCAGGGAGGAAAGCGCCTGCGCCAGCCTGCCCGGACTGGTGATCATGGGCAGCGGCCCCAGGGGCAGCTCCAGCACCGGCATGCTGCTCAGCGCCGCCCGTGCGGCCTGCGACCTGGCGGGGCGGTCCTCCCGGCCGGCGGTGCGCAGGAACACGCCGGGCAACTGGCGGTCCCTGTCGCCGTAGGCGTAGGCGTCCTCCAGGCAGGCGCGCGGGAAGGGCTGCAGCCTCACGGAGAGCCAACGCCCCAGCTCCCGGCAGGAGACGCCGAGGCTTTCCGCCGTGGGCGGGGGGATGAGCCAGTCCCCGCCGTCGCCCCTGCCCGGGGCCGCGCGCCCGCACAGCTGCGCGAAACTCTTGCCGCGCTCGGGCAGCACCCCGTCCAGGTGCACCACCCCGGCCACCTTGCCGCTGTGGCGGTGGGCCACAGCGGCGGCGATCATGCCGCCGTAGCCGTGCCCAACGAGCACCACGCGCTCCAGGTCCTCGTGGAAGAGGGCCTGGGCCACGTCCTCCACATGCCAGGCCAGCGAAATCTCGGGCCGCAACAGGTGCGAGCGCTCGCCGCAGCCCGTCAGTGTGGGCCGCAGGCAGTCGTGCCCGAGCCCGGCAAGGGTCGAGGCCATACGCTGCCAGACCCAGCCGCCCATGAACGCCCCGTGGATCAGCACGAAGGCGGCCATGTCAGCCCGCCCTCCCCGGCCGTTGCGCGTAACCTCGTTTGTATTGCCCGCCTGAGTTCATCCGCATCCTCCCGGGCCGTACAGTCGGCCCAGGATGTGCCAGCAAACATCCTGCCATGCACAACGCGCTGAAATCATGCGTATTTATCAGGGGGCTAGCTCAAAGCCCTACAAAAATGAAGATCATCATTCGTTTTTGTATGCCCAGCCATCACCGGCAGGCCCGAGCGCGCTCTGAGGAATCTAGGAGAGTGGCGGAAAAAAGTGGAGCGCGTCACCGTTTAAGGGGAAACGGTGACGCGCATCATGGGGCGAAGGGAATGCGGGGGATCAATCGGCGTCCAGGATGCCGGTCTTGCCCAACAGGATCTTTTTGGAGAGCTTGCCCGCCTCGTAGCTGGTCTCCTTCCACCAGAGCCAGCCGGAGGTGTTGGCGTTGAGCGGTATTTCATAGACGCGGGTGGTCCTGCCCTGGTTCTGGTCGTAGTAGTCGCAGGCCACGGCCACGAAGCGGGCATTCCCGGCGCGGTCCAGGCGCAGCGACTCGCTGGAGCCTGGCTGAACCTTCAGGCGCTGCGCGCCCACCACGCCCTGGTCGAACTCGCGACACTCCAGCAGGCTGGACACGCCCGTCGCGCTCGCGGCCAGATCCTGGAAGGCGGCCGGGTTGGCGAGCTGGTACACGCATACGCTCAGGGCGTGGGCCGCTCCATCATACTCGTTGAGGAAGGGGTCCGCCGTGAAGGTCAGCTCCAGGGCCTTGGGGGCGAAGCCCCAGCTTGCGGGCTCCGGGCTGTAGGACGGCTCGGCTATCCGCGGGGCGGGAGAGGAGGCCCCGCCGCCCGCCCCGCATCCGGCGCAGCACGCCACGAAAGCCCACAGGGCCAGCATCGCCATGAGTGTCGACAGCTTGCGCATTGATCCCTCCGATGGAATTCCAGGACTCAACATCGCCGGGCGGCCAGATGTCAAGGCCCGCTCTCCGCTGATGCCAGGGCCGGGAGATGTTGCGCGGACAGGCTCTGCCACGAGACGCGGCGGAACAAAAAAACAACGTCCACGACACCCCAGATTCGGCCAGACTCCTCCATGATTCACAACTGTTACGTAGATTTTTCTGCCAGGCGGCGTTCGTTGCGCAACTCATCCCGGAAGATGAAAATATTTTTAATTGGCATTTAGTTGTTGCCTTTCTGTTTTTACTGGTTATAGTCAGCACTTCAGCAACTCAACCAGCATACATTTTCTTGATTCTTGGGCTTTCTTGTTACAGCTCCAAGCGATTTGAAATGACGTGCTACAAAACAGGAGCAACAGCCCATGTCTAAGAAACTTTATGTCGGCAATCTTTCTTTCAATTCCACTGAAGACGAAATCCGCAACCAGTTCGCCACCTTTGGCGAAGTCATCAGCGTGAGCCTGATCACCGACCGCGAAACCGGCCGCCTGCGCGGCTTCGGCTTCGTGGAGATGGACGACGAAGGCGCCCTCGCCGCCATCCAGGGCATGGATGGCAAGGATTTCGGCGGCCGTAACCTGAAGGTCAACGAAGCCGAGGACAAGCCCCGTTCCGGCGGCGGCGGTGGCCGCGGCGGCTCCGGCAATCGCGGCGGCTACGGCGGCCGCTGGTAGCACCGGCGCCCTTGCCGCCTGTCGGCAATGATTCAAAAGGCCAGGACGTGTTCCTGGCCTTTTTTATTTCCCCGGCGGGTCCGTCCCCCCGTCAGCCCCATGCGCAGGCCAGCTCACGGTCCAGGAGCTGGCCATGCTCCTCGGCTCCTAGAGCAGGAAGGCGGTCGCGGGACGATCCCGCCCCCTATCGGCCTCGCCGCAGCTCCTGGTAGACCTTCTCCAGATCATCCGCCTCATCCGACACGCCCCTAATCCGAGGGATGGCCGCCGAGATGGATTCCAGCAGCCCCGGCTCGTCGCGCATCCTGCGCATGGCCTGCGCTAGCCCGTGTGCGTCGCCATTGGCGAACAGCAGGCCCCACTCACCGAACCCGAGCATCTCCGGCACCCCGCCCACGTCAGATGCCGCCACGGGCACCCGCGCGGCCAGGCACTCCGACACCACCAGGGGCGTGTTCTCGCTGCGCGAGGGCATGACCACCGCGTCCGCCGCCGAGAGGATGCGCTCCAGGTCAGCCGGGCCGTACCCGCCGTGCCAGGCCGCCGCGCCTTGCGGATGCGCCCGCTTCAGGCGCTCCACGTAATCCGGCACGCAGGGGATGCCGTGCACGTCCAGGGTCACGCCCTCCCAGCCCAGTATGCCCAGGGCCTCGAAGACAACGTCCAAGCCCTTGGCCGGGGCCACGATGCCCATGTAGGCCAGCCTGAGCGGACCGTCCTGCCGCCTGGGCCGCCGCACAGGCCCCAGGGGCCGTTGCCCGAGCGGGATGCGTCGGACCATGCGCGGAACGAGCCCCTGGCGGCGCAGCCGCTCCTCCTGGAAGCCCGCCAGGCTCACCACGCACTCCAGGCCCGCCACGACCTGCCGCAGGTGTTCGCGCCGCGCGGCAAAACAGGATTCCAGGGTTGCCATGTCGCGGGAGAGATGGCCGCCCGGCCTGCGCGCCGCGAAGCAGCGGGCGCAGTCGCGCGGCTGCGGGGCTTCGTGGTTGCAGGGAGTCATGTCCGCGTGCAGGAAGTGCGGCTGTTCGCAGGCCAGCCAGAGGTCGTGCAGGGTCAGGAGCGCCGGGACGCCCTCCCGCCTGGCCGCGTCCGCAAGGGAGGCCGAGAGGTCGAAGAAGTGATGGAAGTGCACAACATCCGGCCGCTCGGCGCGCAGGAATTCGGCAAAGCGCCGCCCGGCCTCGGGGTTGTCGTGGGCCAGGGCGAAGGCGGCCGCGTCGCGGTCCGGCGGGGGCGGGTCCAGCTCCAGGCGCGCCACCCGCAGCCCGTCCGCCTCCTCCATGATCATGCCGCCGCCGGGAGAGCGCCTGGGGCACAGGGCCAGCACTTCGTGCCCGCGCCGCCTCAGCTCCAGGGCCAGGTCCAGGGTGTGCAGCTGGGTGCCGCCGATCTCGTGCGGGGGCATGCCGTGGGCCACCATGAGTATTTTCACGGCGTGCCTAAGCGTGTTCCCGGTTGTAGGCGTCCACGAAGGCCTCCATCTCGCCCGCCAGCTCCCGGAAGCGCTCCCGGTGGATGTTGGCGCAAAAGCAGTTGCTCGGGCTCTGGTGGTTGTAGAGCGACACGTCGAAGCCCTCGTCCACCAGGCCCAGCCGTTTGCACTCCTCGAAGGACTCGGTGCCCGGGTAGGGCGTGAACACGGAGTAGATGATCTGGTCGCTGCCGATGGTGCGCATCAGCTCGAAAGTGTCGCGCAAGGTCTCTTCGGTCTCCAGGGCGAAACCGGCCATGAAGAAGGTCAGCAGGCGGATGCCGTGGCGCTTCACCGTGGCCGACGCGCGCCGGGACTGCTCCACGCTGATGCCCTTGCGGATGTGGGCGAGCATGGCGTCGTTGCCGGACTCGATGCCCAGCAGCACCGCCACGCACCCGGCTGCGCGCATGGCCGCCATGACCTCGTCGTCCACCAGGCGCACGGATAGCTCGCAGCTCCAGGTGAGCCCGGAACCCGCTATGGCCTTGCACAGGGCCAGCAGGTGAGGCTTGCCCACGCCGAAGGTGTCGTCCTCGAAGTGCACGTGCTTGAGGCCCAGTGCGGCCAGGGCGGCAAGCTCCGCCGCCACGTTGCCCGGCGAGCGCAGGCGCGGCCTGCGGCTCCAGATATAGCGCGAGCCGCAGTACTGGCAGTCGAAGGGGCAGCCGCGCGTGGCGAACACGAAGCCGAAGGCCTCGCGCGGGTAGCGGGCGTAATCCACCAGCACCTCGGGGGCGGCGGCGTGGGGGAAGGGCAGCGCGTCCAGGTCCGCGATGGGGGCGCGGCGGCCCGTGGAGACTATGCCCCCACCCTGGCGGAAGATCAGGCCGGGCACCCCGGAGAGCGGGCGGCCCGTGGCCAGGGCGTCCAGCAGGTCGGTGAGCGTCTCCTCGCCCTCCCCGATCACGGCCGCGTCGATGGCAGGCTCTGTAAGGATCTCCGCCCCGGTCATGGAAGGGTGCGGCCCGCCCGCCACGATGAACTGGTCCGGGTTCTGGCGCTTGGCCAGCCGCGCCAGCAGCCTGGCCGAGGCGCAGTTCTGGGACTTCACGGAGATGCCGAGGACACTGGGTTTCTCGAGGGCGATTGATTCCAGGGTCTCGCGCCAGATGGGGGCCTCGGGGTCGGCCAGGTTGGCCCTGTAGCGCCGGTAGCCCTCGCCCGCCAGCACGGCGTGGCTGGTGGGGGCGGGCGTCACCGCGGGGTCGAAGTCCGCGTTGAGCACGCGCACGCGCCAGTCTCCGCGCGCAGCAACAACTCCCGCCAGGTAGCCCAGGCCCAGCGGCATGTTGCACAGCACCATCCCCGCCTCGTAGAGGCGGTAGAACGGCGGCTCAACCAGCAGCAGGCGTTTATCCATCGGGTTGGGACTCCTTGTTGAGCGCCCGATCGAAAAACCCCGCATAATCCAGCGCCTTCGCGCGCCAGTCGAATGCCCGCACCGCCTCCCGCGCGGCCGCGCCCATGCGCGCCAGCAGCTCACGATCCCGCGCCAGCTCCCGCACGGCCCGCTCGAAGGCCTCGGGCCTGCGCTCCACAATGAAGGCGCTCTCCCCGTGGCGCAGGTACTCCGGCACGGTGCCGTTGTCCGTGGTGACGATGCCCCGGCCCGAGGCCGCCGCCTCCAGCAGCGAGTTGTTGCTGCCCTCCGTGAGCGAGGCGCAACAGTACACGTCGATCCCCGCGTAGAAGCCGGGCATGTCCTCAAGCGTGAGCATCCGCTCCCCCAGGCCGCAGGTGGCCAGGGCCACGCCCGCAAGCCCCCCCAGCCCGTCCAGCAGGCCGCAGCCCTTGTCGCCCGGGCTCTGCCGGTTGCCCGCCCAGCCCAGGCGCAGCGGCCCGCCATGCGCGCCCGGGGCGCAACCGGGCGTGAACAGCTCCAGGTCCACCCCGTGGGTCACATAGGCCACGCCCGGCAGGTGCGGGGCGAAGATGCCGCAGAGCCTGCGCGATACGGCGTGCACCGCGCCGAACCGTTCCCTCAGGATCAGCCCGAGCCCTGCCGCGCCCATGGCCTCCCAGGCCACATGGGAGCGGATGCCCGTGACGTTGCGCTCCCGGCGGCGCATCAGCTCCGGGCGGGCCAGGTTCCACTCCAGGGTGTAGACCAGATCGTACTCGCCCTCGTCGTAGGGCTGCTTGTCCCAGTAGTAATGGGGCACAATCTCGAAGCGTTCGCCCAGAAAACGGCGCAGGGCCGCGATGTGCCGGTCGAAGATCCAGCCGCGCTGGTCCGCCACGCAGAGGATGCGCGGGCGTGAGGTTGGCGCGCTCATGCGTACTCCAGGCCCGGGTGGGCCACGTTCCAAAGGCCAAAGACCGTGAGCAGCCAGAGGATGCCTGAAAGATCGTATGCATGGGTGTGGCGCGCCAGATAGTCCTCGATGCAGTTCCGCGAAAACAGCTCGCCCAGCCGGGAGGACGGCTCGTCCAGCAGGTCGCGCAGCATGGCTGAGGCCTCCGTGCCGGGCAGGAACCAGTGCTCGCGGGGGATGGCGAAGCCCTGCTTGGGCCGCAGCACGAACTCCGGCGAAAATCCTTCGGCCAGAAGCAGCCGCTTGAGCACGGCCTTGCCTCCCAGGCCTTCGCGGTAGCGTTGAGAAAGCGGCAGGCGGCGGGCCACGTCCAGCACCTGCGGGTCCAGGAGCGGCGGGCGCACCTCCAGGGCGTGGGTCATGGAGGCCATGTCCACCTTGGTCAGGATGTCGCCGGGCAGGTAGGTGCGCATGTCCATGCACTGGGCGTGGGCCAGGGCGTCGAAGCCGCAGCTGCGCCGGGCGGCGTCGGCGTAGGCCGGGCAAGGCTCGGACAGCGAGCCTCGAAACTCGGGTTTCCAGAGTGGCTCGCGGAAGGGGCGCGGCGTGGTCAGCACGTGGTTTTCCCACAGCGTCGGCCCGCAGCCGGGGCGCTCACCCGAGGCCAGCCAGTTGGCGTAGGTGTGGTAGCCGCCGAAGGCCTCGTCCCCGCCGTCGCCCGAGAGCGCAACGGTGACGCCCTGCCGCGCGGCCCGGCAGAGCAGCCAGGTGGGCAGGATGGAGCTGTCCCCGAAGGGCTGGCCCTGCGCGGCGGCCAGGTGCGGCAGCAGGGACAGCATGTCCTCGGCGACCACGGTTTCATGCAGATCGAGCCCCAGGATTTTCGCGGCCTGCCGGGCATACTCCAGCTCGCTGGCGCTGGCCAGCTCGAAACCCACGGCGAAGGCAGGGAGCGGCCCATCCACGCTCCGGCGGGCGGCCCAGGCCACCAGGGTGGAGTCCACCCCGCCGGAGAGCAAAAGCCCCAGCGGAACGTCGGAGACCAGCTGCGCGGATACGGCCCCGCACACCGCCTCGGACACGGCCTCCAGGGCGGCCGCGTCATCCTCCAGGGCCGGGTCGGGCTCAAAGCCGGGGTCGTGCCAGCGCCGGGGCTCCTCCAGCCGGAAATCGCGTATCCCCCCCGCCCCGTCCGGGCCGCAGCCCCCGAACGTGGCCGAGACAGAGCAGCCCGGCTCCAGGCTGAAGACTCCCTCGAAGATCGTCATGGGCGCGGGGATGTACTGGTAGCGCAGGTAGTGCTCCACGGCGCGCAGGCTGGCGCGGGGGGGCGGGCCATCCATCTTGCCCAGGGCGTCCAGTTCGGAGGCGAAAGCCAGCCCGCCCGTCAACGGCCTGTAATAAAGGGGCTTGATGCCCTGCCCGTCGCGGGCCAGCAGCAGCTCGCCGCGCCGGAAGTCCACCAGGGCGAAGGCAAACATGCCGCGCAGCCTGGGCAGGCACTCGCGGCCCCAGGCCTGCCAGGCCAGGAGCACGGCTTCGGTGTCGCTGCGGGTGCGGGCCGCGAATCCGAGCCCGGCCAGTTCGCCGAACAGCTCCCGATGATTGTAGATCTCCCCGTTGCAGACCACCCAGGCCGATCCGTCCGCGCTCGCCATGGGCTGGGCCCCGCCCTCGCGGTCGATCACGGCCAGCCTGCGTTGGCCCAGGGCCAGCCAGGGCGCGGGGGAGCCGAACAGGCGCAACCCCTCGCCGTCGGGGCCGCGATGGGCCAGGGCGGCGGTCATGGCCGCGATTTCACCTTCCGAGGGGGGCGTTCCAGTGGAACGCAGCACTCCGGCGACGCCGCACATGGTGCGTCTAGGCCCTCCCCGCCTTGGCGGCCTCGCGCCACTCGATGAGCCGGGCCAGGCCCTGGCGCAGGTCGTCCGTGGCCGTGAAGCCCAGGTCGCGCCGGGCCTTTTCGGGGCAACCCACGCGGTTCTTCACGAAGGTCTGGCCGCCCTCCTGGAATTCGATGCCGGTCTTCGCGCCGGTGATCTCCAGCACGATCTCGGCCAGTTCCCTAAGCGAGGTCTTTTTGCCAGTGCCCACGTTGTAGAAGGCGTCGGTGGCTTCGGCCTTCATGGCCAGCAGGTTGGCGCGGGCGCAGTCGGCCACGGAGACGAAGTCGTAGGACTGGCTGCCGTCGCCGTAGAGCACGGGGGGCAGGCCCTGGTCGATGCGGTCGAGCATACGCATGATGACCGCGATGTAGGCCCCTTTGTAGTCCTGCCTGGGGCCGTAGACGTTCATGTAGCGCAGGCCCACGTAGTCGAAGTGCTGGGGTGTGCCCTTGTAGCGGTGGTGCAGGGCGCGGCAGAAGTGCTCGCCCGCGATCTTGGTGGCGCCGTAGAAGGTCTTGTTGGCATAGGGGTGGTCCTCGGCCATGGGTTCGCTGACGGCGTCGCCGTAGACCGAGGCGGACGAGGAGTAGACCAGCCTGCGCACGCCGTTGGCCAGCATGGCCTCCAGCACGTTGAAGGTGCCGGCCACGTTCACCTCGAAGGCGGAGCGGGGGTAGTCCTGGCAGTGGAGCAGCCAGAGGGCGGCCAGGTGGAACACGCCGTCCACGCCCTTCATGGCCGCGTCCAGGATATCGCGGTGCATGAGTTCGCCGCCGAGCTCGAAGATCTTCACCCGGGGGTCGGAGAGGGCGTTCTCCAGGTTGGCGCGGGTGCCGCGCGTGAAGTTGTCGAAGACGCGGATTTCGGCCACGTCCTCGGCGGTGAGCTGGTCCACCAGGTGGGAGCCGATGAAGCCCGCCCCACCGATGACCAGGAGGCGCTTGCCTTGGATGTCCATTGTATTCACTCCGTCGCCGCGCCGGGCGCGGCGCAGTCTTCTGGTCTAGTCCGGGCTCCCGGTGGGAGAAGACGATGGTTTTGTCCTATTCCGGCTCCCGCTGTGGCCTCCCCGGCCGTGAGCCGTCGGATATATTTGAAGAATATCCTAGGCTCCCGGCCGGGGAGGCCACAGCGGGAGCCAACACCGTTCACGGCGGAAAAGCAGGAAAGCCCGATGATTTGACCGGAGCCTATCCGGTTCATCGCGGCGAACCGGAGAAATTCACTGATTCTGCGACTGGTCGGACCAGTCGAGTTTGCCTGCTGCCCGTAAAAGCCTCGCCCCATAACGCGAAGCTAGACGGGATTCCAAAGGGAGGAACTCCCTTTGGCCGCCGGAGGCATCCCCCCTTCCTCAATTCCCCCCGAGCGCCTCGCGCAGCGCCTCCACCACCTCGACCTGCTCCCCGTCCGTCATCTCGTGGTAGAGCGGCAGGGCCAGGCACTCGTCCCAGGCCCGCTGCGCGCCGGGGAACGGCCCTTCCAGCCTGCACACGGCCGGGTCCTGGAAGGCGGGCTCGGCGGGCAGCAGGTAGGTGCCGATCTGGGCCTCTATCCCGCGGGCGCGCATCCTGGCCATGACCTCGTCGCGCCGGGGCACGAACACGCAGAAAGTTTGGCGGCAGCTCAGCCCGCCCGGGGTGATGGCGTGCATGCCCGCGCCCTCCACGCCTGCCAGCAGTTCCAGATAGCGCGCGGCAAGCTCTTGCCGCCGGGTCACGATTTCCTCCAGGCGGCGCAGCTGGGGCAGGCCCACGGCGGCCTGGATGTTGGAGAGCTTCAGGTTGGTGCCCATGCGCACGAAGCGCGGGCGGCCGCCTTCCGGCCCCTGGCGCTCCAGCCCGAAGTGCTTGAGCGACCACATGCGCTCGACCAGGGCCTCGTCATTCGTGGTGACCAGCCCGCCCTCGCCGGTGGTGGCCACCTTGCGCGGGTGCAGGCTGAAGACCGTGACGTCGGCCTGGGAGCCAACGGGCTGGCCGCGCCAGCTCGAACCAAGAGAACAGGCGGCGTCCTCGATTATGGGGATGCCCAGCCGCTCGCGCAGGGGGCCGAGGCGGTCCCAGTCCAGGGGGTTGCCGAAGAGCGACACGGGCATGAGCGCAGCCGTGGCCGGGGTGACGGCCCGCTCCAGGCGCTCGAAATCGACGTTCATGCTCCAGGGGTCCACATCCACGACCACGGGCAGCGCGCCGACCATGGAAACGGCCGTGGCGGTGGCCGGGTAGGTGTACGCCGGGACCAGCACCTCGTGCCCGGGGCCGACGCCCAGGGCGCGCAGGGCCAACTCCAGCCCCGTGGTGCAGGAAGTCACGGCCAGGGAGTGAGCGGCTCCCGTGGCCTGCCGGGCCAAAGTCTCCAGTTCGGCCGTGGCGGCCCCTTCGGTGAGGAAGCCGCTCTCCAGCACCCGGCGCACCTCGTCCAGGGTCTCGGGGGGCAGCCAGGGGCGCGTCAGCGGGATGCGGTACATTCGGAAGCTCCGGTGAAGATGGCCCGGAAGCGCTCCAGGGCCGGGGCGATGAGGCTGTCGCTCATCCATTGCCTGCCGCGCCTGCCGATGTCGGCGACACCGGCGGGGTCGTCGGCGGCCTGGGCCAGCCGGGCGGCCACCTCTTCCGGGGTGGCGGCGGTGAGCATGGGATAGAGCGCGGCCGCGCCTTCAGGGTCCAGGTGGTCGTCGCGGCGGCCCAGCAGGGGCTTGCCCAGGCAGAGGGCCTCGCTGACCACGCCCCCGCCCTTCCAGCTGTAGGCGAAGCCCGAGGCCACCACGTCGGCCAGGGCCGCGCAGGGCATCACCTGCTTGCGCCCGGCCAGGGGCATCCAGTGCGCCAGATCGGCTATGCCAAGCTCCGCGATCAGGCGCTTGCTGGCCTCCACATCCACGCCGTACTCGTGGCAGACCAGGCCCACGCGCACTCCGGGACGGGCCTTGGCGAACAGGGCCAGGCCCTTAAACAGCACGTCGTTGCCCTTGAGGTCGTCGGGGTATTGGGCGCTGGCCCAGACGTGGCGGGAGTGATGGTAGACCAGCAGGTCGCAGCTTTGGCGCAGCGTAAGCACCCGGCCGTAGGACGGGGCCAGCCCGACGCGGGCGGCAAGGGCCTCGGGGGCGTACTCCGGCATGTAGAGGATGGGCACGGAGTGCTGGTGGCGGATGCCCCGCGGGGCCAGCTCGGCCCAGTAGCGCTCGCGCTCGGGGTTGTGGGCCGGGGCGAAGACGTGGGCGGCGCCCTGGATGGCCGCGCGCTGGGCCAGGGAGAGCGGGTGCCAGCCGTGGCCTGATTCGTCCTTGTAGTAGGGGACCTCGGTGTAGTCCGAGCCGTGGGGGCAGAAGGCGTCCAGCCTGCGGCCCGCCTTGTGCACGAAGGCCGGGGCGTAGTTGCAGGCCACGATGTGGGTGTAGGGGGCCAGGTCGCGGGCGATGGCCTCGGGGGAGAGCGCGGCGAAGCTGGCCGGGTCGCCCCAGGGCAGGTCCACGGTGTAGGCTTTGTAGCCCTCGCAGTAGCTGTCGAAGCTCGGGTGGAAGTGCTCCTGCTCGCAATTGAGGCGCAGCAGGTCCGCCTGGATGCCCATATCCCGCAGGTAGCGCACCAGGCAGAAGTAGTTGTTGTTCATGTTGCCGATGCAGGCCACCCGCACGCCCGGATCCAGACCCGCATCCAGACCCGCATCTGGGCCCGCATCCAGGCCCACTGCGGGGTCCTCACCGGGGCCCGCATTTGCCCCCGCACCGCCCCGCATGGCCTATTCGTCCTCGTCCGGCTCGGGCTTGAAGCGCTCCAGGGCGCGCCCCACCGTCAGGAAGCGTACGCCCGGCTGGCCCATGCGGGCCAGGACGGAATCGAGGATGTCGTGCACGCCCAGTTCGCTGGTGTTGCGCAGGGCGTTCAGGGCCTCCAGGTCTCGCAGGTGGGGTCTGGCGCGCTCGTAGTGTTCCTGGGAGGCGGTGTTCAGGTAGATGTGGATGGGCCGGAAGTTGAGCATGAAGATGCCCGGCTCGCGGCTGGACATGCGCTCCAGGTTGGGAAGCGACCGGCCTTCGAGCCACTGCGTGTCGTCCCATGTTATCGAGGCGTCGGGCCGGCCCTGCACCAGGGGGGCGGGCATGCAGTCCTCGCCGTGGCGGGCGCTGGTCCAGTTGATCTCCAGGCTGGCCAGCAGGCCCTCGGGCAGGCCCGGGCCCCAGTTGAGCCCGTAGGGGCGCATGCCCCGGGCGCAGTGGTAGAGCCGGGCCATGGAGATGACGTGGGCCGTGGGGTCGTCCACGCTCATGTCCGGCAGCAGGGCCACGTCCCGGGTGGAGGAGCAGCGCACGCGCTGGTCCTCGGTGGAGAAGTAGGTGTGGGCCACACCGGCCTCTTCCAGGATGTGCAGGCAGTGGTCCGCTATTTCGGGCAGCACCCAATCCGCTTCGTAGCACAGACAGACGATCACGATTCCCCCTCCCCTTCGGCCACCACGCCCGTGGCCACCCAGTTCCGAACCGTTTTATCGAAAAATTCCAGGCGGTTTTCACCCACCTGAACCCCCGTGAAATGTTCCGAGAGCGCACGCGCCAAATCCTCCGCGCGCTCGAAGAGCACGTGGAGCTGGCCGTGGCGATGGTCCCCGGGGCGGTTCACCCGCACCACCCCGTTGCCCAGGCGTTCGCACCCCCGCATGATCCAGTTCTCCGGGTGGTTGGTGGTGAGCACCACCCTCCCCCCGGGAGCGAGCACGCGGGCCATCTCGGCGAGCGCAAGGCGCGCCTGGTCCATGTGGGCGGCATAGTGCAGCACGCCGCCCGCGAGCGCCAGCGCAAACATGCCGTCCGGGTAGGGAATCCGCTGCGCCGTGCCCACGCGCACCTGGGCTTCCTGGCCGTGGGCGCGGGCGTTGGCCTCGGCGCGGCGTGCGATGGCCTCGGTGAGTTCAACTCCGTGGGGCCGCCAGCCCATCATGCCGAGCCCGGCCAGGTCCCACCCGGAGCCGCAGCCCACATCCAGCGCGGCCCGGCCCCGGCCGTCCGCGAAATCGGCCCCAAGATGCCCGCCGCGCAGCAGGTGGACGAGGTACTGGCTGCCCGGTGCGTTGATGCGCCCGGAGTCCTCCCGGGAGCGCACCCCCGCGTAGTAGGCCTCGTGCCGGGCCTGGTTGTCGGCCAGCTTGTCGGCCAGGGTTTGCGCCCCCGCGTGCGGCCCGCCGTTGGCCCTGGAGTCCGGGGGTGCATGATCCCCACCGCCCGAGTCGCCCCCTGGACCCTCGTTTCGACACCGCCCCCCGCTCACGGCGCGGCCTCCTTGCCCAATCCCTCTGGGCGCAGGGCTTCGGCGCGCTCCCGCAGCTCGCGGGTCCAGGCTTGGCGGTTGGCCTTGAGGTATTCCCACTTGGCCATCAACTCGCCGTGGCGCTCTTTCTGTTCGGCCACGCGGCGCACGGCGGCGGTCAGGTACTTCTCCATGCGGCCCACCTCGGCGTGGAAGTCCGTGGGCAGGGCGTAGGCGGGTTCCCAGAGGATGGAGCAGCCCGCGCACAGGGCGCGCCCACCCTGAAGCGACTCATAATCCCGCCTGCGCAGGGCGTCGCGGAAGGCGGCCATGCGCGGGCCTTCCCACAGCGCCAGCACGCCCTCCTCGGCCACGTTGCCCAGGGGGTAGCCGGTGTTGCAGTCGATGGTGCAGGGCATGGCCGTGCCGTCCCAGTCGATGCCCATGATGTCCCAGGGGATGTTGCACACGGGCCACTGCCCGCGGGGCAGCGCGGCCTTGCCCTCCAGGCCTGTGGCGCCCTCCCCGATGGGGCCGGTGAAGTTGTGCAGGGCGAAGACGCTCACGTGGCCGATGGGCAGGCGGGTGAACATCTCCTCGAACAGGGCGGCCTCGTGGTCGTTGGCCTGCTGGCGCAGGAACACGGCGTCGCAGGCGTAGGCGGCGGAGGTGGCCCCCTCGCCCCAGGCCTCCAGGAAGTCCAGGAAGTTCCCGATCACCTGCTCGAAGTGGCCGCGCCCCTTGACTGCGCGGTAAGTCTCCGGGCTGGCCGCGTCGATGGAGACGCCCAGGTAGTCCACGCGTTTCAGCGCCGGGATGTGCTCCGGGCGGATGGCCGCCAGGTTGGTGTTCATCTGCACGAAGAGGTTGCGCTCGCGGGCGTAGTCCACCATGTCGAAGATGCGCGGGTGCAGGGTGGGCTCGCCGTGCTTGTAGAGATTCACCGTGATCTCAGCCCAGTGCGGGGCCAACTCGTCGATGATGCGGGTGTAGAGCCCGAAGTCCATCTGCCCTCGGGGGCGCTCCATCTGGGTGTGGGTGGGGCAGTGCACGCAGCGGCAGTTGCAGGAGTTGGTAGGCTCAATGAACACCCGGCGCGGCAGGAAGCCCTCGGGCGCGGTCCCGCTGACGGCCGCCTCGATGAACTTGAGCCGGTTGAGCTGGGTTTTCAGCTCCTTGTAGACGAAATCGTCCTTCTTCACGCCCGTTCTCCTTGAATACCTTCGGTGACCACCCGGATGGCCGCGTCCGCACGCTGCGCCAGCGTCAGCGCCTGCTCCCGGTCCTCTCCGGCGGCCACCACGAACCCGGCCCGGTCCGCCCCGGTACGCACGGGCCGGATCGCATCCCCGGGCGAGACCAGCAGGCCCGCGTCCAGGATGGCCGGCCAGGAGCGCACCTCCTCCAGCCCATCCACGCGAACCACCCGCCCCGGCTCAGGGGTCAGGAAATGATAGACGCAGCTCCGCCGCGCCGTGGGCTCAAGCGGTCCCGGGGCCTCGCCGAGGTAGGCCCGCAGGGTGGCGGCCACCACGTCCACCCCCGCGACCCAGGGCACGATGGGGTCCGGGGTGTGGCCCCCGCCGGGGCGCAACCCCACTTCGAACAGGGCCGTCCCACCGCCGGGCAGGGAGCACAGCTCCACGTGCGCCGGGCCGAAAGGCAGGCCCAGGGCGCGCACCGCGTCGCAGGCCGCGCCCTCCACGGCGCGCAGGGCGTCGCCCTCCAGCGTGCTGGGGTAGATCACGTCCGTGTCCACCCGGTAGGGCGGCGGGGTCTTGCGCTTGTCCGACACGGCCAGCACCGTGGTGCGCCCGCCGGCGGTGAACGTCTCCAGCGAATGTTCCAGGCCCTGAACGCATTCCTCCAGCATGACGCGGCGATCCGCATAGAAGGACTGGGCGAAGGCCACGGCTGCGGGCAGGTCCTCGAGAGTGCGGACCATGCTCACGCCCCGGCTGCCCCCGCCCCGGCTGTCGGCGGGCTTGCAGACCAGGGGCCACACGGCCAGTTCCCGCGCGGCGGCCAGGGCCTGCTCCGGGCTCTCGATCACCACGAAGCGGGGCTGGGGAAGGCCGCGCTCCCGCCAGTGCAGGCGCATGGCGGCCTTGTCCGTGCCCAGGGCGGCCACGGCCTCGCCCACGCCGGGCAGGCCCAGGGCGGCGCTCACGGCCGCGGCCGGGCGCACGCCGAAATCGTTCAGGGGCACCACGGCGTCGATGCGCAGCTCCCGGGCCAGGGCGGTGAGGCCGGGCACATCCACGATGTCCACCGCGCGGCCCACGTCGGCGGCGGCCAGGCCAGGGGCTTTGGGGTCGCGGTCGGCCACGGCGGTGAAATAGCCCAGGCGGCGGGCCGTCTCGATGGCCTTGAGGTAGTAGCGCCCCCCGCCCAGGATGAGCACGCGTTTACGCCCGCTCATTGCGCCGCCCCTTCTCCGCCCAGGCGGCGGCGCAGCACCTCGGCCCGGACCAGGGCCAGCCGGGCGGCGAACTCGCCGGGATCATCCAGAATTCTGCCCTGCCCGTCGGCCACGCCGATGACCTGGGTGGGCTGCGTGAGGCTATCCAAAATGATGTCGCCGCGATCGGCCACCATGCCGCCGGCCGCCACCGGTTGCCCGGCCAGCTCCCCGCGCCCGCCGCCAGCAAGCCAGCGCCCGGCGTCCAGGGCGGCGCGCAGCTCCGCCGCGAGCATGGCCCGCATGTCCGGGCGCAGCACATGTTGCCCCCGCGCCCGGGCGGCCTCCAGGGCTTCGGGGGTTGCCGCGCCGATGCCGCCATCCATGACCAGCGCGTCTTCCGGGGCCGCCTGGGCCACGGCGGCGTCGATGCGCCCCGGCTCGAAGGCCAGCAGCACGTCCGCCCGCGCGGCGGCCTCAAGGCGGTCCGCCACAGGCAGGACCTCCGGCGCGGCGGGACACAGGCGGGTGAGCACGGCCGATGCCTCGCGGGCCACCTCCCGCTCCGCGACGACCTGTGCCCCCCGGGCGGCCAGGGCCAGGGCGGCGGCGAGGGCCAGGGGCGAGGCGTCCAGCAGGGCGATCCGAACATCATGTGCGCCGCCGCGATGCCAGGCCACCTGGGCGGCCACAGCCCTGGCCCAGACGTCGGCGTCGCAGTAGGCCGATACCGGCGTAAACCGCGCCAGCCTCGACAGGATCTCGTGCAGCGAGCGGGGCTGCCCGGCCCTGCGCCCGGCGTCCGCGAAAAACACGTCCACCACGCCGTCCAGCGCGGCGGCCACCTCGGGCAAGCCTTCCTCACAGCAGCGCAGGCTGCCGATGACGTAGCCAGAGCCCTCCTGCACGAAGGGCGAGGCGACAACGCCCGATGCGCCTTCGGGCAGGCGGTAGACGTTCATCACGGCCTTGCGCCCGGTGAGCCGCGCCCGGGAGCGCACCCGCGCGCCCAGGGCTTCCAGGGTCTCCGGGGATTTCGCGCCGCCCTCCGTCCGCCCGAACAGCGTTTCGGGCAGGCGCGGACCCCGCTCCACGGCATTGCCCCCCGCATCCGCCAGCTCCCTGGCGTGGCGAAGGAAAAGTTCCGGCCCGGGGTTCTCGCGCTGCTCCCGGCTGGCGCGGCGGACCACCTCGCGCACGTCCACGCCGCACTCGCGCGCCGCCTGCTCAGCCAGCGGCAGGAAGGACGAGTGCAGCCCGCAGCGCCCGGCCTCCAGCGTGAGGCCGCGCAGCCCCGGCGCTCCCTCGGCCAGGGGGCCGAACAGGGCGCGCCCGGCGTCCAGCAGGGCGTCGCGGTTAAGCCCCGTGGGCGCTCCGGCGCTCTCCAGCACGGCGGCCAGCACCTCGGTGGCGGCGTTGCCCCCGCCCCGGCCCACGCCGTGCAGGGTGGAATCCAGCCAGACGGCCCCGGCCCGCCAGGCGGCCAGGCTGTTGGCCACGGCCAGGCGCAGGTTGTCGTGGCCGTGGAAGCCCACGGGCAGGCCGGTCTCCCCGGCCATGGCGCGCACGGCCTCGCCCACGGCCTCGGGCAGCATGCACCCGGCGGAGTCCACCACGTACAGGGCCGCGGCGCCGTACCCGGCCAGTTCGCGGGCCTTGGCCCCCAGCTGCACTGGCGCGAGCACGTAGGATTTCATCACGTTGGCGAAGGCCGTGAGCCCGAGTTCCGCCGCCCGGGCCAGAAACGGCGCGGCCCCGGCCGATTCCGAGGGGTTCACGCCCACGCGCACGAAGCCCATGCCCAGCGACGCGGCCAGCTCAAGGTCCGCGAGCCGTGCGATGCCCGGGATGCAGAACATGCCCCAGCGCGCCCGCTCCAGGGCCCCGGCCGCCGCCTCCATGTAGGCCGCGTCCGAGGCGGCTGCCCGGCCCTTGCCCGCCAGGGAGGCCCCCAGGCCCAGGCCGTGGCCTATCTCCACCATGCCGACCCCGGCCTCCTCCAGCACGCGTGCCACCAGGGCCGTATCCTGCGGGGAGAACTGGAAGTCCACGGCGTAGCTGCCGTCGCGCAGGGTGCACTCCAGCAGGGCGGGAGCGCGGCGGGCGGCGGCGTCCACGCCCTAGCCCTCCTCGTCCGGGGTCAGGAAGCGCAGCAGGTTCTCGCCCAGAACGCCCGCGCCAGCCAGATCGGCCCGGGAATAGCCTATCCTCTCGAAGGCGCGCATCACGTCGCCCCAGGAGGTCTCGGGGAAGTCGGTGCCCACGCAGATGCGCCTGTCGAAGCTCTCCAGCAGGAAGGCGATGTCCAGGCCCACGGAGGCCCTGGCGAAGCGGGTGAGCGTCAGCGACAGGTCCAGCAGCACGTGCTCCATGGGCCGGATGCGCTCCGACGTGGCCAGCAGGTCGTCGTAGCCGCCGTGCACCAGCACGATGCGCGTGTTCTCGCACACGGCGCAGAGCTGGTGGATGGCGTCGCTCACCGGGCGGCCCAGGGGCGGCAGCGGAGGGCGATGGATGGTGCAGATGAAGGCGGCCAGGTCGGCCTCGCCTGCAAGGTCCACCACCTCCTCCACCAGGGGGTCGGTGAGGGACACGCCACTCATCCGGGGGTAGATCTTGACCCCGGCGAAGCCCAGCTCCTCGGCCTGGGCGATGGTCCGGGCGGCGGTGTTCAGGCCCATGGAGAGGTCCAGCCCGGCCACGGGAATGAAGCGCCCCGGGTGTTTGGCTGCCGTGCGGGCCAGAAAGTCCAGCTCGGCGTGGCCGTGCATGCCCGCCAGCACGGCGCGCTCAACGCCGTTTGCGTCCATTGAGGCCAGCAGGGCCGCCACGGAGGCGTCCAGGCCTGTCTCGAACCACTTGCCGTCTTCGGTGGCGTGGGCCAGTGCGTCTACGATCATGCTCAGTCCCTCCCCCTCAGGGGATAAAGTGTCCCTATGCAGCGGTTGCAGGCCGCGAAGGAGCCCGCCCGCTTGAGCGCCAGGCGTACCTCCCGGGCGCGCTCCGAGTTCCAGACGTCCATGAAGCCCCTCCAGCCGCCCCGCTCCCCTGCATCCAGAATGCTGCCGAACCCGGGGAGCACGCAGTGGCCGTAGACGCCCACGTTGCCGTCCATATCCAGCTGGGCGGCGTACCAGGGGAGATAGCAGGGTGTGCCGGGAAACATCCAGGCCTTCGGGTCGTAATAGGCGGCCAGGTCCCCGGCTTCGAGGCGCGGCGAGAAGTAGACGTTGTATTCCCCGGCGGGGAACTCCCGGGCGATCCGCGCCGCCTGCTCCGCCAGGGCCGGGACGTCGATGGCGGCCAGGTCCACGCCGTCCAGGCTGCACGGGGAGGCGTGGGCCAAGAGCGGGGACTGCTCCCGGCTCTGTTCCGCCTCCCAGGCGGTGGTGTACTGCAGGTGGTTGATGTTCACGTAGCAGTGCGCAAGCAGGCCCTCCTCGCGCAGGCCGCGCAGCATGGGCAGCAGGTGGCGGCAGTTGTGGTCGCTCACGGTGCAGCACACGCCCAGGATGGGCCGCTCGGTGCCGAGGGTTTTCTTGGCCGCCACCAGGGCCTTGAGCCCGGCCACGGCCCGGGCGTGGCTGCCTGGCACGCCGCGCAGCCGGTCGTGCACCTCGGGCGGGCCGTCAATGGAGACGCGCACCAAGTCCACCCCGGTGTCGGCGATCCAGCCTGCGTGGCGGGCGAGCGTCCAGCCGTTGGTGATGGTGTAGAATTGCAGGCCCCTGGATTTCGCGTACCGGGCCAGGCGCTCCAGGCCGCTCCAGAGCAGGGGCTCCACGAAATTGGTCTTGATGGTGGGGCCGTGGGGGGCCAGCTCGTCCACCAGCTCCAGCACCCGCTCCAGGGGGAACTCCCGCTGGCGGCCCGGGCGGGAGTAGCGGCCCGAGAACAGGCGCGGTTCGCCTGGGGCGCCCTTGGCCGCGTTGGCCGTGCCGATGTCGCACATGCGGCAGCGCATGAAGCAGTTGGTGTTCACCGAAAGGCAGACCGTGTGCGGGGCGGCGGCCACGCCGTCCTCCCGTGCATAGAAGGCCTTGTTGGCGGCCTCCTTTGCGCGGATGGTCGCGTATTCCTCTCGCGACTTCACGCCCGGCCCCCAGCGCACATGCCGAACTCCGGCAGCCAGCGGTTGAGGTACAAGAGCGACCAGATCAGCAGCCGGAAGTTGTCCCGACCCTCCAGGTGGCGGTCCACCAGGGCGGTGCAGGCCTTGCGGTCCAGCAGGGACCACACCGGGGCGGCCGGGTCGTAGAGGTTCCTCCGCACGAACTCGATGCTGTCGCCCCTGAACCAGGAGCGGTCCGGGCCGGAAAAGCCCTGCTTCTCGCAGACGCAGACATCCTCGGGCACGAAGCGGGAGAGCATCCCGCGCAGGATGATCTTGCCGTCGCGGGTGCGCTGGTAATACTGGCGCGGCTTGGCGAACTCGTTCTCGTCCAGGCGAAGGGTTTCGTGGAGGTTGCCGATCTTCACGCCCACGGGCAGGGCCGTGGCGAAGTCCACCAGGTCGTTGTCCAGGAAGGGGACGCGGTTCTCAAGGCCACGGGCCATGGCCAGCTTGTCCTCCACCATGAGTAGGCCGTGCAGGAATGTCTTGGCCTCGAAGCCGAGGCAGAGGTTCACGTACTCCTCGGGCGTGCGCAGGCGCTCGGGGCGCTGCCCGAACACCCCACGGAAGATTTCGCGCATGTCCATGTGGCGCACCTCCCCCCACACCGGGGCCAGCACTTCGGCCTCGCGCCCGTCGGGGATGAGGCGCTGCCAGTAGGCGTAGTACTCCTCGACGAAGCCGTCGAAGGAGCTGCTGGCCGCGGCGCGGTAGTAGCGCCAGGGGTAGCCGCCGAAAAGTTCGTCGCCCCCGGAGCCCGAGAGCACCACCCGGCAGAAGCGGCTGACCAGCCCGGCCGCGTAGTGGTTGGGGTAGCTCTGGCCCACGCGGGGTTCCTCAAGATGGCGCACCACGGCGGGCAGGCAGCGCTCCATGTCCCCGGCCTTGAGCACGGCCTCGTAGTGCTCGGTGCCGAACAGGTAGGAGAGGCGCTCGGCCTTGCCCCGCTCGTCGAAGTTGAGCTCCAGGCCGGAGGCGGAGCTCAGGTCGAACCCGCAGGTGAAGCTCTTGATGCCCGGGACCAGGCGCGAGGCCACGGCGCAGATGGAGCCGGAGTCCACCCCGCCGGAGAGGTAGGCCCCCACCTCCACGTCGCTGACCAGGTGGCGGCGCACGGCCTGCTCGAACAGGTGGGCCAGCTCCTCCTCCAGTTCCCGCGGGGTGCGGGTGTCGTTCACTTTCGGGGCGAAGGCGAAATCCCAGTAGCGCCGGAACTCGGGGTCCGGCCCGCCGGGGCGCAGCAGGCACCAGGTTCCGGCGGGCATCATGGAGACCCCGGCGAAGAGGGTGCGGGCGGTGAAGAAGTTCTGGAAGGTCATGTACTCGCGCAGGCCCTCCAGATCCACGCCTCGGGGGGCGTCCGGGTGGGCCAGCAGGCCCTTGACCTCGGAGGCGAAGAGCAGCGCCCCGCCCGCCCGGCACCAGTACAGCGGCTTGATGCCGTAGCGGTCGCGGGCCAGGAAGAGCGTGCGCTCGCGCGAGTCCCACAGGGCCAGGGCGAACATGCCGCTCAAGCGCTCCACGCAGGCGGGCCCCCACTGCGCGTAGGCCGCCAGCACCACCTCGGTGTCCGTGTTGCTGCGGAAGGCGCGGCCCAGGGCCTCCAACTCGCGCCTGAGCTCCCGAAAGTTGTAGACCTCCCCGTTGTAGGCCAGGGCGAAGCGGCCCCAGTCCAGGAGCATGGGCTGGGCCCCGGCCTCGCTCACGTCCAGGATGGCCAGGCGGCGGTGGCCCAGGCCGCAGGGGCCGTCCGCGTGCAGGCCCTGGCCGTCCGGGCCTCGGTGGGCCAGGGCCAGGGTCATGGACTCCAGGGCCGCGAGGTCGGGCCGCGAGCCATTGTCGCAGAGGATGCCGCAGACGCCGCACATGGCTAGAACCGCTCCCCGGCGGCGAGGGATTCCAGCACGGCCAGGCGGGGCGAACCGGCGGGATCGTAGGGGTAGAAGGCCCGGGCGACGGCCTCGGGCGCGGGAAGCTGCGCGGCCTCGCCCCCATCGGGGAAAATCAGGCCCGGACAGGCTCGTAACAGGCCCGCCGCCGGGGATGGATTGGAACTCCGGTGCGACAGGGCGGCCAGCAGCAGATGCCAGGCCCGGCCCAGGTGGCCCGCGTTCATGGCGCTGGGACAGGCCTCGGCCCCGGCCAGGCAGCGGCGGGAGAAACCGGCGGGCAGTGGCCCGGGCGAAAGATGGCGCAGCAGGGCCCGGCAGGGGTTGCCCGGCCCGGGATAGGCCCGCACGGCGGCGGCCAGGGCCTGGCGGGCGTTGTCGGCCCGGCCCAGGTGCAGGAGCGCCAGGGCCGCCTCCAGCCCGGCGGCCCAGCCCCAGGCCACACGCAGGTTGTTGGTGAAGTGGGCGGCCTGGGCCGCAAGCAGGGCATCGGCCCCAAGCTCGGCCTGACCCGAACAGGCCAGGGCCGTGCCCAGAAGCAGGGGCACCCGGCCGAGCAGAATAAGCCCTCCCCGCTCCGCCCGGCGAAGGGGCTCCAGGGCCTCGTCGAAGCGGCCAAGCAGGGCCAGGGCCTCGGCCTCCCAGAAGGCCGCGAGGTCCGGCCCCAGGGCCTGCCTGTCGGCCCGGTCCCGGACCGCATCCAGGAAGTCCTCCCGTTGGCCCTCCAGCGCCGCCACGTTCCAGAGCAGGTTCAGGTCCGCGTGGCCCAGGGCGGCCTTGGGAAGCACGTAGGCCCGGCAGATGGCCCCGGCCATGGCCCAATCCTGGGCGCGCAGGCAGACCGTGGCGGCCCAGTGCGTCAGGCCGCCGCCCCTGGGGCCGCTCCCGGCCAGCCAGGCCATGTCCAGCCCGGCCAGCACTCCCCTGGCTTCTCTTGCGCGCCCGGCGAAGGCCAGGGCCTCGGCCAGGGAGAGGGCCATGGGAAGCGTCCTGGGCGAAATATCTGGCAGCGCGGCCCGGGCGCGCTCTGTCACGGCTTCGGCCAGGCCGGGCCGGGAGCAGGCCATGAGACCGCAGACCACCCGCGACAGGGCGAAGGGGTCGGACTCAACGCCCGGCCCGGCCGCACCCGAAAAATGGAGCCTCGCACTGGCCCTGGCCCTGGTCCTGGTCCTGGCCCCCAGCTCCCAGGCCAGTTCGCCCAGGAGTAGGCGCAGTTGGGGCGTGGCGGCAGCCAGATCGCGGCCCGAGAGGCCTTTGAGCAGTGCCGCCCCCTCGGCCAGGCAGCCGTGGGCAACAAGGCTCTGGCAGAGCTCCGCCAGGGGCGCGCCCAGGCCCGCCCGCCGCCAGTGGGACGGGGTCATGCCCTCCAGGCAGGCTCTGGCCGCGCCGGGCCGCCCGGCCTGGAAGCAGAGCTGGGCCAGCAGGGCGCGCAGGGACGGGGAGAAGTTCGCACAGGGGACGCGCAACAATGCCTCCAGCCGGGGCCGCAGCTGGGCGATGACGGCCGCCTGGGCGCGCGGGGTGCGCAGCAGTTCGTCGAACACGTCCCCGGCCTGATCCGTCAGCCCGGCGTCGAGCAGGAGCAGCCCCGCGAGCAGCCGGGCGTGGTCGGCCTGTTCGGCCCGTTGCGCCAGCGCGGCGTGCAGCCTGCGCAGCGGCGCCTCCCCCCCGGCCCGGCCGGCCCCCAGGGCGCTGGCAGCCAGGGCCAGGGAGCAATCCAGGCCCCGGGCCTCACGGCTCGTGGCGCGTGCCGAAGCAGGGCTGGACGTGGCGCTGGCGTGCATGGTTTCCATAGTGGGATCACCGGGGTGCGGATCACCGGCTGATTTTTCCGGTCGACAGTACGGCGAGCAAGGAATATGCCGTGTTTTACGGCAACCGATAACACACCGAACAATATTTGGCCGGAAACGTCAAAAAGAATCTCTCGGGAGCGCAAATTTCGGCCGAACATCTCGTTCAACAGCACAACAACCATTCACCTGATAAACAATTTCAGGCTGACACCTCCTGAGCCGCCCTGAGTCCACCTGGCGCTAGGCTTCCAGGTCCAGGGCGCAGCGCACCCGCCGCGCCTCCCGCCACTCAAGCACCAGGAGTTCGCAGCCCGTGAGCGCCCCCAACCGGGCCAGCCGGTCCACCGCGCCGGGCCGGGCCACGCGCAGCGCCCGGCACAGCTCGTAGAGCTCCGGGAAGCTCTGCCTGCCGGTGATGGACGCGCCCGTGCGGCCGTCCACCATGACCTGCCGCAGGTGGTCGAAGTGCCAGCGTCCGTCCGAAGGCTCAAGCCACGTGAGCATGTCATGCGCGGGGCCGGGCGAGTGTCCGGTCACGGCGTAGGTGAAGCCGCGCAGGCCTTCAGGCAGCCTGTCGGCGGGCAGCCGCCAGCCGTCCGCTTCGGGAGGAGGTTCCAGGGCATTGCCGGTCGGCCCGCCCTCCCCCACCGGCAGGAACGAGGCCCGGGCGTCCGGCCCGCAGGTGAAACCGTGAGGGATGGCCAGCAGGCCCCCGTCCTCCATGCGCCAGAGGCAAAGGCGCGGATGCCCCTCCCCCCCCGTGGAGGATACGCCAGCCAGCGCCGCCCCGGTTGCGGGCGGGACGACCCCCGCCAGCCAGGCCGGGTCCAGCGTGCCGGAGGCGACGAATGCGCCGCCCCCGTGCGCGGGCACTGGCAGGCATGTGTAGCACGGCGCGGGGCCTTCCAGGCGCGTGGCATTGGGATCGAACAGGGCCAGGATGCCGGCGTCCAGCACGTCGTCGTGGCTCTGGAACTGGCAGGGGTGATCCCGGCAGGGGCGCACCGTGGACAGAACGTCCCGCGCTCCACGCTCCAGGCGCTGCCGGGCCTGAGCGAGCAGCCCGTGTGGAATGTGCGGATAGCGGAAGTCCGCCACGGCGGCTCCGTCCTCGAAATTCCCCCCCGGGGCGCGCAGGCCGGCCAGGGCCGCGCCCCAGCCGGGGGGCGCGTCGCCATCGGAGCTGGGGTCCGCCCCCGCGATATCCAGTACCTCAAGGCCGTGTTCCCGGGCCAGTTCGCCCACCCAGGAATCCGCGCAGGCCACCACGCCCGCGCCAAGCCCGGCGAACCAGCGCCCAAGGGCCAGCCTCCCGGCCTCCCCGCTCCAGGCTTCGGCCTCCTCGGCGCAGGTGAAGACGACCGGCGCTACCAGCAGCATCCCAGGTACCCCTTTCGCTCGTCGAACAGGTTGGCGGCCAGGATGCGCCTGGCGCGCAGCAGGTCTTCCGCGTGGTCGATGTCCACCAGTCCGGCGGGGTCCGAGATTTCGCGGGTGAAGTGGCGGCTGGCCGGGACGAGGCTGGCCGCCGTGAACAGCCCGTACGGCCGGAAGTACGGCCCCTGCTCCAACTCGGGCGGGGCGTAGCGCGAGCCGTCCGGCTCGAAATAGATCCGGGGCGCCATGCGCCGCACCGTGCCCACCGTGGCGAAACCCTCCAGGGCGCGGGCGGCCAGTTCCTCCATCATCTCCAAGTGTCTAAATGGGTGCGAAGGCGGCAGCAGGCAGTAGGCCCGGGGACGGTACCCCTGCCCGGCCAGAGCTTCCAAAGCGTGCTCCACGGCCTCGCTGAGCAGTGATTCGTCCCGCGCCAGCCCGGCAGGGCGCATGAAGGGCACTTCGGCCCCCCACTCTTTGGCCGCGCTGGCGATCTCCTCATCCTCGGTGGAGACCACCACCCGCTCGATGCCGGGCGTGGCCAGGGCGGCGGCGATGGAATGCGCCAGCAGCGGCTTGCCGCCCAGGTCCAGCAGGTTCTTGCGGGGCAGGCCCTTGGAGCCTCCGCGCGCGGGGACTATGGCCAGCAGGCCGGAGGTCACGCCGGGCTCCCCTTCCAGAGGAAGCAGAACTTGCCGGAGAGGGCCAGGGGCAGGGTCAATTCGTACTCGCCGGGGTGTTCGTCCAGGAATTCGTGCACCGCCGTCTTCACCCCGGAGGAGAAGAACCCGTAGTCGTCCACCATGAGCACGCCGCCCTCGGGCACGCGCCCGTGCAGGGCCCGCAGCGCGAGCAGCGTGGGCTCGTGGAAGTCCATGTCCAGGTAGGCGAAGCACACTTGGTGGGGCAAGGCATCGGGGGTGAGCGTCTCCTCCAGGAAACCGGGCACGATGCGGGTGCGCTCCGCCGGGAAGCCCAGGCGCTCGAGCCTGCCCTCCACCACCTCCCGCCCGCAGCGCATGGTGCCGTGGTATTTCCCGATGTGGCCCAGGCCGAAGATGTCGTCGAGCAGCTCGTCCTTTTCGCCCGGCTTGGGCAGGCCCTGGAAGGAGTCGTAGAGCCAGAGAGACTTGCCCGTGTCCATGATCTCGTTGGCCATGAAGGCGGAGGTGGCCCCCTGGCAGATGCCGAACTCGCAGACGTCGCCCGGCAGCGGCAGGCAGCGGAGCAGGGTGTCCAGAAGGTAGACGGCCTCGCCCAGGCTGGTGCCCAGCAGATCGGTCATCAGGGGGGCGCGATTGCCGATGCCGGGCAGGGACGGGAAGACCGTGCGCCGGTACAGCGCGTACAGCTCGGTGATGGCGTCGAGGTATTTCTGGCGTTCGTAGTCGTTCATGGATGTCGGACGTCTCCAGTGGATGGGAACGTTACGGTCAGGTCGGAACCGGATTGCGAGAGTGCCCCCCCCTGGCCGAGGAGGGACTGGGCCAGATCGGAAGGAAGCCCTTCGCGGCCCATGCGCAGCCGGGCAGATGCTCCTGGAGCCAGCCAGGTTGCCAACAAGACGGCCAGCTCGCGGGCCTTGTGCGGGGGCAGCCCCTCAGGCAGGGCCAGCAGCAGCCCCCCGGCCTTGCCGGAAGGCCCCAGATAGTAGGCCCAGAGGGGCTCGTCCAGGAGGTCGAAATCGGCGCGGACCCACTCCGGGCCGGGGCCGGGCAGGTTCACAGCCAGCAAAGGCAAATGGCCGTGCGGCAAGAGGGCCAGCCGGGCCTTGGCCAGCCCGGGGTCATGGGCCAGGGCCTCCCGGAAGAGCCCCCTGGCGGCTGCCTCGTCACGGCCTAGTAAAGTCTCGCCCAGCTTGAAGCAGGCCCAAGCCCGCAGGCCCGCGCCCACGCCCTGCCCTCCGGCGCGGACGCGCTCCAGTATCTCACTCCCGATGGGCTCGCTCTGGCGCAGGGCCTCCAGCCCGGCCCAATAGAAGCGCTCGGCGTCGCCGTCCGGCCCCTGCTTGATGAGGGCGCGGCCCAGGATGCGCCCGGCCTCCTCCTCGCCCATGAGGAAGGAGTGGCGAACACTCGCGGCCAGCCCGGCAAGACGGGCCTGGGCCAACGCTTTGTCGCCTCCAGCTCCGGCCCCAGCTCCGGCCCCAGCTCCGGCCCCAGCTCCGGCACGGGCCAGGGCCACGGCGGCGTCCGTGTGCAGGCCCCTGGCGGCCAGATCACTGACCGACGGTCTGACGCGCGCGGCCGAGGCCGACTTGCAGGCCGCCACGGCCCGCAGCAGGGCCTCACCTGCCCCCATGGCGCGCTCACGGGCCTGGGCCAACGCCTCGCGCTCTCGGGCCAGGTCGTGGTCCGGGCCAGCCCCGGCAGACCCGGGGTCAAAGTTTGGGCAAGGCCCGGCCCAGGCTTCGCGCATGAGCTCGGAGAGGGCCTGGGCGTCCGTGGGCTCGAAATATCGGGCCGAGGGCGCGCCGTGCTCGCGGTGGGCCGCGATGTTCGAGAGCAACAGGGGCTTGCCCAGGCCCTGGGCCTCGGCCACGGCAAGGCCGTAGCCCTCGAACAGGGAGGGCAGGACCACCGCCCTGGCCCCGCGCATGAGCTGCAGGGCGTCTTCAGGGGGCAGAAGCCCCGCGGCGAAGACCCGCCCTTCCCGCTCCAGGGGGGCCATGCGCTCCCGCAGGAGTCGGGCGTGACCGGGAGCGCGGCCGTCCAGCGGGGCGCCGGTGAGCACCAGGGCCATGTCCTGCTCGGGGCAGCGGGCCAGGGCCTCCAAGGCAGTGAGGTGGTTCTTGTGGCTCCACATCTGGTTAGGCAGCAGCAGATAGCGCCGGGGCAGGCCCAGGCGCAGGGCCGTTCGCCAGGGGGCCTCCTCCAGGGCCTGCACCTCGGGGCCGGGCCAGGGCGCGGGGGGCAGCACATGGGCCTTGAACGCCTCCCCGGGCAGGAAGGCGGCGCAGTCGGCCAGGGCGTCGCGGCCGCTGACGGCCAGCCCGTCGGCCAGCAGGGCCGCCCGCTCAAAGGAGGCCCGCCGTGCGGCGGCCTCCTGGGCCGGGAAGTGCTCCGGCAGGCGGAAATGCTGGAAGTCATGCAGGAAGGCCAGCCAGGGCACGGGCAGCTCCCCGTGCAGGAAGGGCCGCTCCGGCGCGAAGAGGGTGTCGTAGCCGCCCCGGGCCAGGGCCGCGCGCACCTCCCCCGGGGAGGCGCAGGGGACCAAAGGGGCGTCCAGGTAGGCCTCCAGCCGGGCCCGCTCCAGGGGGCCGGGTCCGGGCAGGGCCAGGATGTGGGCCTGAGCTTCCGGCTCGGCCAGCTTCAGGGCCCGGACGAGGTTGCGGATGTGCACCAGCCCCGCGAACCAGCCCTCCCCGCCCATGAGCAGGAAGGCCAGCCGCACGGGGGGCGCGCCCGTTTCCAGGCAGAGGCCAGAGCTGGGGCTGGGCGTAAGGACGAGTGATGGGCGGCCCGTGGCCACAGGGGCCTCGGGCCAGCGCCAGCGGCCCTCGAAGGGGTCGCCCGCCCTTTCCCGCGCGGACCTCGGCAGGGCCAGGTAACGCCGCCGGTCCTCCTGGGTGACGGGCTCGCCGTCCTTGTACGTGCCGAAGCTGTAGGGCTGGCCCGCGAAGGGGTAGCGCTCCCCGGCCTCGGCCAAGGCCAGGGCGTAGCCTTCCAGCAGCTCCGCAAGCGGGGCGCCCGGCACCACCGGGCTGCCCTTGGCGCTGTAGCGCGAGAGCCGCTGCGGCCGGGCCGGGTCGAAGCCGCTGAAGTGGAAGAAGGTCAGGGGCTCCCCGCCCGCCGCCCAGCCGTCGCCCCGGCGGGCCAGCTCCCGCTGGAACAGGTTCCAGTAGGCCACGTTGAGGCCCGGGCCGCGCAGCACCTCCACCTTGTCCACGAAGGACGGAGCCTGGCTGGCCCAGAGCTGGTCCACGAAGTAGGCGTAGCCCGGCTCCTGCAGGCAGTGCTCGCGCAGCCGCCCGCTCCACCAGCGCAGGAAGTCCAGCGTCTGGCCTGAGCGGCGAAGGGCCATGAAGCCCAGGTTGAACTGGCCCGCGTGCAGGCAGTCGCGCACGGTGGGGAACACGCCGTCGCAGTCGCAGGGCTTGGCGATGTGCGGGGTGAGCAGCAGCTCGGCGCGCTCCAAGGGGGCGAGCAGGGGCGCGAGGCTCGAATAGAAGCGGATGTCCGGGTCAAGGTACATGACCGCGTCGTAGCCCATGTCCAGCAGGCGCAGCATGGCCCAGGGCTTGAGCGCGGTGTTGAACTCCGTGACGTTGTACTGGAAGGCCATGCCGCGCGCGTCCGGCAGGCCCAACTCGTCGACGCTCATCAGCCGGGCACCGGCGGGTGGGGCGAAATCCGCCCCCAGGGCAGGGATGGAGGCCGGATCCTCGGCCAGCACGAGGTGCAGCCCCTGCGTCGCGCCGTTGGCCGCCCCGTTGGCCGCCACGGACTCCAGCAGCACGGCGGCCCGGGGCAGGTAGTTGGCGCAGCAGATGGTGAAAATGGCTGTCTTCACGGCGTTCCTCGTGCTCGGGCGCGGCAGTTTTTGCCGTCTGGACCCGGATGGCGGCCGCAGCAATTACCGGGCCTGATCCCCGCGCCGCAGCTTGGCTTCCCACTCCTGCGCGGGCCGCTTCCAGCGCGACCCTTCGGGCTCCTGGGCGAAGCGGGCCAGGGCCTCGTCCGTGCGGCCCAGGCAGGCCAGGGCCTGGCCCTGCTTGTGGCGCAGGCCGGGGTGGGCCGGGGCCAGGGCTTCCAGCTCGGCCAGCGCGGCCAGGGCCTCCCCGCTGCGGCCCGCGTAGCGCAGGGAGTCGCTCAGGAACAGGCGCAAATCCAGATTTCGCGGGGCCAGGCCTACGGCCCGGGCAAAGGCCCGCTCGGCCTCGTCCGGCCGGGCCATGGCGGCCAGGGCGGAGCCAAGGGATTCCAGGGCCGAGGCGTCCAGCCCCACGGGAATCCCGCCCTCACCGGCCGAGGCCATGGCAAGCACGGCGTCCATCTCCGCGCGGGCCTCATCTGGGCGGCCCAGGCGTTGCAGCACCCCGGCCAGATCGAAGCGCAGCCCACAAAGGAAGTTGAACTCCGTGGCCGTGTGGGGGCTGCGGCCCAGCTCATCGAGCGACGGGCCGGGCTGGAGCGGCCCCGAGGCCCAGGGCGGCAGCTGCGGCAGCGGGCGGCCGGGCAGCATGGCGTCCATGGCGGCGAACACGGCCCGGGTGCGGAAATATCGCGAGAAGGCCCGGGCAGCGGCCCTATCGGCCCCCGCATCACGCTGGAACATGCGGCCCAGTTGCTCGCGGAAGTGGGCCTCGTCCCCGGGGTGGTGGGCCAGGCCCAGGGCGTTGCCCTCAACGCGCCGGGCCATGAGCCCCTGGCCCGCCACCAGCGCTGGCTTGCCGCAGCGATGGGCCAGCAGTTGGATGCCCGAGGAGCCGTAATGCCGCCGGTAGGGCAGCGCCGCAAAGGGCACGGCCCTGTGCGCCAGCACGCTCAGGAAGAGCCTGTCCCCCGGAAGGTAGCCCTCGTGGACCAAGGCCCGTCCCCTGGCCGCCAGCCAGGCCAGCAGCTCGTCCTCCTCGCCCGCGGTCTCGGAGCGCACGGCCTCGCCCAGGACCACGCAGCGCATGTGCCCGGAGTCGGCCACGGCCTTGAAAATCCAAAGGCTGTTCTTGCGGGCGTCGCGCTTGCCGAGCACCGGCAGCACCGGCCCGGGCGCGGCGTCCAGGAAGGCGCGCAGGCGCGCCGCCTCGTGGCCGGAGGGCTCCCCCGATCCCATCAGCTCGCGGCACGGATCGGGCAGGAAGCGCACCCCGCGCCTGATTTGTGCGTGCGCGTGGTACTCGTCCAGGGTGAATACGCCGGAGACAAGCCCTCTCTCCAGCACCGCGTCCAGGCGCAGCCCGTAGGGCTCGCGCTGCCCGGTGTGGGCCTCGCGCCCGGCGAAGGTGGCCACGGCGATGGTGTTCGCAAGCGGAGCCGCGCCCGGGGCGAACATGTCGTCACAGGTGAAAAGCCATTCGTCCGCGCCCAGATGCACGGTGAGCGCCGCGCCGGTGCGTTCCCGCAGGGCACGCACGCCCTCCAGGGAGCAGTCGATGCCGCCGTCCGCCACGAATTCCACGCGCCCGCCCGCCGCGCAGGCCCGGCCGAAAGCGGTGGCGCGCAGGTCCGCCCCGGCGTGGACAACCCGGAAGCCGCGTGAAATCGCCCAGCGCGTGAAGCTGCTGGCGTAGGCCGCGCCGTGGCCGCGCCCCATGGGGTTGACCAGCAGCAGCGTGGCGGGCTTTTCGCCCTCCCGGCGGGTGTCCGATTGCGATATCATTGACGAAGGAGTACCCTAGCCATCTTGACCGTGCAACGGGGACCGCCCGTGGCATGCATGATGCTTGCCCCCGGACAGGGACTATTCTGCCGCCCCGGCAGGCCGCGCACACCGCCACCAGAGAGCCTCTCGCATGATTGCCATCCGCGACATGATGATCATCCAGATCGACATCACCAACGCCTGCGTGAACAGTTGCTCCAACTGCACGAGGCTCATAGGCCACCACCGCAAGCCTTTTTTCATGGAGTTCGACATGTTCACGCGCGCCGTGGACTCCCTGGCGGACTTCCCCGGCATGGTGGGCATGATCGGCGGCGAGCCCCTGCTGCACCCCGAGTTCCCACGCATGGCCCGTTACCTCCAGGAGCGCATCGAGGACCCCAAGCGCCGGGGCCTGTGGTCCACCGTGCCGGAGGGCACCCGCCACGGCGCGCTCATCCGGGAGGTGTTCGGCAATCTGTACCTGAACGACCACACCGTGGACAAAATCATGCATCAGCCCGTGCTGGTGGCCGCAAGCGAGGCCGTGCCCGACCCGGCGCGCATGTGGAGCCTCATCGACGAGTGCTGGGTGCAGAAGTGCTGGTCGGCCTCCATCACGCCCAAGGGGGCCTTCTTCTGCGAGGTTGCCGCCGCCTTCGACATGCTCTTCGACGGCCCGGGCGGCTGGCCCGTGGAGCCCGGCTGGTGGCTGCGCGAACCCCACCAGTTCGGCGACCAGAAGGAGCGCTGGTGCCCGCGCTGCGGCTGCGCCGTGCCCCTGCCCCGCCGGGCCAGCACCGAGCAGGTGGACGACGTGAGCCGGGGCAACCTGGCCGAGCTCGAGCGCATGGCCTCCCCCAAGGTGCGCAAGGGCCGCGTGGCCCTGTACCGGGGCGAACAGGCCGAGGACTGGAACCCGCACCACAACTGGTACATGTCCGAGGTGGAGGGCGAGGCCCAGTACCGCGAACGCATCGCCAAGCGCCTGGACGCCACCGAATGAGCACCGGTTTTTCGACAACCACGCGGCGCGTGCGCACCCGCAGGGGCGTCGTCTGGCTGGGCCAGACCTGCAACCTGCGCTGCCGGTTCTGCTATTTTCAGACGCGCGTGGCCACGAGGGAGCACCCCGACCACCCCTTCATGAGTCTGGAGAAGGCCCGCGCCATCTGCTCCACCCTGCGTGGCCACTACGGCAACACCGCTGTGGACATCCAGGGGGGCGAGCCCACCATCTACCCGCGGATCGAGGCCCTGGTGGCCCACTGCCGGGAGATCGGCCTGCTGCCCACGCTCATCACCAACGCCGTGGCCATGGACGACCCGCAGCGCTGCCGCCGCCTCAAGGAGGCGGGCCTGCGCGACCTGCTGGTCTCCGTGCACGGGCTGGGCGCGGCCTACGACGAGGCCGTGGGCCTGGCCGGGGCGCACGCCCGGCAGATGAAGGCCCTGGACAACCTGGCCGCCGAGGCCATCCCCTTCCGGCTCAACTGCGTGCTGGCGGCCTCTGTGCTGCCGGACCTGGCGGCCATCGCCCGCCTGGCCGTGGAACGCGGGGCCAGAGTGATGAACTTCATTGCCTTCAACCCCTTCGAGGACCAGCAGGGTGGACGAACCGGGCAGGACGTGCCCCGCTACTCCGAGGTGGCCGGGCCGCTGGCCGACGCCCTGGACTTCCTCGAGGAAAACGGGCTGGAGGCCAACGTGCGCTACCTGCCCCTGTGCGCGGCCAAGCCCCGCCACCGCAAGAACTTCTACAACTTCCAGCAGCTGCCCTTCGACCTGCACGAGTGGGACTACGCATCCTGGTCCTGGTCGGGGCGCAACCCGCAGCGCCGCAAGGACGGTGATCTGGAGCCGCCCATCACCCTGCGGGAGGCCAACCACCGCTCGAAGCTGTTCGGCCACGAGGGATACCTGGCCGATCCCTCCGTGAGCGTGGAGGACGAATACCGCCACAGCGCGCTCATCCGCGCCAGGGAGCACTGCGGCTACTCATTCGCACCGGCCTGCCAAGCCTGCGCCCTGAAGGACATCTGCGACGGCTTCCACGGGGACTACTCCGGCTTGTATGGGGCGGGCGAGGCCCACGCCCAGGAGCTGACGGACTTCTCCGGCCCGGCGGGCGACCCCCGCCGCTTCATCCGCGAGCAGGTGAAGATCGTGGAGGATGAGGACGCGTCATGGGCGCTCTAGCCGGGCACATCCAGCCGGGCCACCCCTGCCCGGTCTGCGCTGCTGAGGCAACAGCCGCCCCGCCCAACCGGCACGGCCGGGTTGTGGCCGGATGCGCGGCCTGCGGGCACCATTTCGTGCTCAACCCCTGGAGCGAGGCCGAGGTCCGCTCCTTCTACCAGGGCATGGAGTATTTCCGGAAGAACTGCGCCCACCAGGGCATCGCCTCCATAGAGGACGACGCGGCCTGGCAGGGCTGGACCGCCCACCGCCTAGGCCAGCTTGAGCGCCTGCTGCTGCCCCGCCTGGGGCCGGGGCCGCTGCGCATCCTGGAGGTGGGCTGCCTGGAGGGCCGCGTGCTCCAGGGCCTGGCCCGACTTGGGCACAACGTGTCCGGCTGCGACGTCAACGCAGAGGTGGCCGCCCTGGGCGCGCGCCTCTTCGGGCTGGACATCCGGCCGGGTTCGCCCGAGGAGTGCGGCTTCGCGCCCGCGAACTTCGACGCGGTGATCTCCTTCCACACCCTGGAGCACCTGCGCGACCCCTTCGCGGCGCTGGACTGCCAGCGGGAGCTGCTGCGCCCGGGCGGCGCGGTCTTCCTGGAGGTGCCCCTGAACGAGCCGGACCACGACAACCGCGACCACCTGCACTTCTTCAGCGAGGCATCCCTGGGGCATGCCCTGCGCAAGCTGTTCACGGGAGTGGAGACCGAAGCCAACGTCTTCGCCGACGCCTCGGGCCGGGCCATCGGGTCCGCCCTGGCGCTGGCCTTCAAGGATGCGCCATGACCGCCGGCACGACGCCCTTCGCCCAGATCCCCGCCCTGCCCCCCGCCTTGGAGGACGCCCGCCTCACCAACGCCGGGATCGCCCCGCCCAAGGTCACCGTGCTGGTGACCAGCTACAACTACGCGCCCTACGTGCTGGAGTGCCTGCGCTCCGTGGCCCGCCAGACCTACCCCGAGTGGGAGTGCGTGGTGGTGGACGACCGCTCCACGGACGGCTCGGCGGAGATCATCGAGGCCTTCGCGGCATCGGAGGAATCTCGCGGCCGTTTCCGGATGGTGCGCCGCACCGAGAACGGCGGGCAGATGGAGGCCTTCAAGGACGGCCTGGCCCTGGCCACGGGAGCCCTGGTGGTGCTGCTGGACGCGGACGACGTGCTCCTGGAGGATTTCCTGGAGGCCCACGTGCGCGCCCACCTGGGGCGCAGGCCCGTGGCCTTCACCAGCTCCAACCAGTACCAGATCGACGGGGCCGGGCGCGTGCTCAGCGCCGAGCACCTGGACCACCAGTCCAAGGGGTTCTATCGCCTGGTCTCGCGCACCACGTTCCAGCGGGGCTTCTGGGTCTGGGCCACGGCCAGCTCCATGATGTACCGCGCCGACGTGCTGCGCCTGATCCTGGAGCATCAGCCCCGCACCTTCCGCATCTGCGCGGACTACTACGTGGCCCATTTCGCCAACCTCATCGGCTGCTCCCTGCTCATCCCGTCCATCCACGGCTGCTACCGCCGCCATGGGGAGAACAACTTCGGCTCCAACCCGGTGCTGGGCGCGCTCAACTCCGTGGGCTGCATGAGCAAGCACCCGCCCCACCCCGAGTTCCGCAAGGCCATCATCGAGCACGTGCTGGCCAACAGCGCGCGCTTCCTGCCCATCCTGGGCGGGCCGGGGCTTCGGGTGCTGGTGTGGAAGGTGGCGACGCTCAAGGCGTTCGGCGAGGTGCTGCGCAAACGGCCGGACCTGTTCCCCGGCCCGGCCTGGAAGGCCTGGGCGGGCTATCTGCGTTTCAGGATTTCGCGCTGGCGGCGCGACAGGTCGCCCTGGCCCGACAAGCTGGAGATCATCGCGCCGGAAGAGGCGGAACCTGGGCGGCCAGCCCCCTGACGAAGGCGCGCATGTCCGCCTGCTGGGCCAGCTTCACGGCGAAGGCCGGGGCGTAGTCCAGGCGCGCGCGTAGCAGCGGCCCGGAGAGCGCCGCCTCGGCGAAGGGGCGCAGTTCGGCGTCGCCGTACCGCTCAAGGTAGGCGGGGTCCAACCCGTCGCAGGCTGGGCGGGCGGCGCAGGACGCGCACGGCCCGGCGAAGAGCTTGAAGCGTTTGCCGCGCTGGCCCGTGGCGCGCACCCCGTGCTGCAGCGCCTCGTCCAGGGGGGAGACGGCGTGCTCCGGGCGCACGCCGTCGGCTGGCAGCTCGATGGCCTTGGCGCAGTAGGCGGGCTCGCGCTCGATGTTGCAGGCCCGGTTGCGCCACTCGCTGGGGTCGAAGGGCAGGCCCAGCACGCCCACCACGTGGCGCTCAAGCCCCGGGAAGGCGCACAGCGGAGCGAAGCGGATGTTCACTGCAACACCCGCCTCCGTGAGGATCTCCACGGCTTCGGCCAGCTTCGGGGCGATGTCGCGGTAGGGGGCCTGCACCCCGGCGGCGCGTCCAGTCGCGGACCACTCGTGGTAGGCATTGAACAGGATGAAATTGTGCGCCCAGACCCCGCGAGAGGCCGCCAGCCTGGCGATGTCGGGCAAAAGCGGCGCGCTGCCGCTGAAGACCACGGTGTTGGCCCCGTACTGCACGCCCCGGCGGTCCAGCTCGCGCATGGCCCGCAGCTGGCGCTTGAGGCTGCCGCCGGTGAAGTCCTTGAAGGAGTCCTCGTCCGCGGCGTGGAGAGAGAACAGGAAGTCCGTGAGCCCGGCGTCCAGCAGGTCGTCAAGCAGGTACTTGCCGCAGGCCGCGCCGGGCCGCGCCAGCAGCTGGCCCAGGGTGATGACCCGCCCGGCCAGGCCCAGTTCGGCGCACCCGTGGCGGATGATGGCGGTCAGCTCCGGGTGCAGGGTGGGCTCGCCCCCGGTGACGTCGAAGCGCACGAAGCCCTGCTCCTTGAAGAGCGTGAGGATTTCGCGGCAGTCCTCGGCGGAACGCAGCGGCGCGCCGCGCAGGGGCGCGAACTGCTCCACCGCCCCCCCGTGGAAGGAGTAGTAGCAGAAGCGGCAGGAGTGCACGCAGCGCAGCCCCAGATCAAGCACGCCGGAAAGCGCGGGCTGGCCCGGCGTGTGGAGCATGTGGTGCGGCGTAAGGCTCACTTCGTGCCCGCCATGTGCCTGCGGGCCTCCAGCGCCAGCCGTTTGGATTCGCCGATCAGGCGGCTCCAGTTGGAGGGCGCGTGGATGTCCACCTGGCGTTGGGCATGGTCGCGCACGGCCATGAGCGCCTTGGGCACGTGGACGAATTTGGCCCCTCCCAGGGCGAAGCGCTGGAAGAGGTCGTGGTCGTGGGCCAGCAGGGCCTCGTCGTAATAGCCGAAGCGCTCGTGCAGCTCCCGGCGGTAGAGCTTGCAGTTGCCGCAGAGGTACCAGTCCGCGAAGCTGCGCTCGAAGCTGTAGTCCGGCAGGTCGAAGCGGCGCGTGACCCGGAAGGCGTCGTCCACGATGAGCATGTCGGCGTAGGCGAAGTCCGCCCGGGCTCTGGCCGGTGCCTCGTCCAGGGCGCGGGCCAGCTCGGAGAACATGTTCGCCATGCACCAGTCGTCCGCCGGGACGTAGCTCACGGCCTGGCCCGTGGCGGCGGCCATGCCGGTGTTCAGGGCGGCGGCCAGGCCCCGGTTGCGGCCGTGTTCTATCACCCGCAGGCTGCGCCCCGCCTTGGGGTAGCGCGGATGATGCGCGCGCTCCAGGGTGTCGGTCTCGGGGATGTAACGGCTGGCGTAGGAGGCCTCGTCCTGCTCCAGGGCGCGGCGGTATTCGGCGAGCACCCAGGGGGTGTCGTCGGTGGAGCCGTCCTCCACCACGATGATTTCAAGGTCGGGGTGGTCCTGGAACCAGAGGGAGTCCAGGCAGGCGGCCAGGTAGCGCCCCTGGTTGTAGGCGGGGACGACCACGGATATCCTCAAGGCGGCGCCTGGTTCTGCGGGCTTCATGCGCCGCAGTGTTAAGCAAGGCCCGCCGTGGCGGCAAGGAGTTTCAGGGATGAGCGGATCGTGGCCTCAATCTTCGCCCGGAGTGGGTGTTGTGGGCGCGGGCCAGTGGGGCCGCAACCTGGTGCGCGTGTTCCACGGGCTGGGCGCGTTGCGGGCGGTCTGCTCCAGGGATGCGGCGCACCTGGAGAGAGCGCGGGAGGCCTGCCCAGGCGTTTTCCTTTGCGCCAACATGGATGATCTGCTGGCCCGTCCGGACGTGCGGGCCGTGGCCGTGGCCACCCCCTCCGAGACGCACTACGCCCTGGCCCGGCAGGCCCTGCTGGCCGGGAAGCACGCCCTGGTGGAGAAGCCCCTGACCCTGCGCGAGGAGGATGCTCGGGAGCTTGTGGCCCTGGCCCGCGAACGCGGCCTGACGCTCATGGTGGGGCACCTGCTGCACTACCACCCGGCCTTCGAGCGTCTGAAGGCCCTCTGCGCCGCCGGGGAACTGGGCCGCATCGACTACATCTACTCCCACCGCCTGAACCTGGGCCGCATCCGGCGAGAGGAGAACATCCTCTGGTCCTTCGCGCCGCACGACATCTCCATGATCCTGGCCCTGGCCGGGGCCATGCCGCAGTCCCTGCTGGCCACGGGCGGGAGCTGGCTCCAGTCCGCCATCGCCGACGTCACCGTGACGCAGATGGACTTCGCCTCCGGGCTCAAGGGACACATCTTCGTCTCCTGGCTGCACCCCTACAAGGAGCAACGGCTGGTGGTTGTGGGCCAGGGCGGCATGGCCGTGTTCGACGACGGCCAGCCCTGGGAGGACAAGCTCCTGCTCTACCCCCACGAAATACGCTGGGACTCGGGCGCGCCCGTGCCGGTCAAGGCCGAGGCCGTCCGAGTGGATGTGGCCCCGGGCGAGCCTCTGTTGCGCGAGTGCGAGCACTTCCTGGAGTGCGTGGCCACCGGCGCCAGGCCGCGCACCGACGGCAAGGAGGGCCTGCGCGTGCTCACGGTGCTGGGCGCGTGCCAGCGTTCGCTCAACGCCGCCGGGGTCAGGGAAGCGATCGGGGAGGCGCGGTGATGGAATCCGCCGGATTGCGGCTCACGCCAAAGGCGAACCCCTTCGGCGGGGCGGCCGAGGAGAACCGATGATGGAGTTCAGCGGGCTCAAGGCCCAGCAGGAGCGCATACGCCCCCGGCTGGAGGCGGCCATACGCGCCGTGTTCGACCACGGGAAGTTCATCATGGGCCCCGAGGTGCGCGCACTTGAGGAGCGCCTTGCGGCGTTCGCGGGGGTGCGGCGCTGCCTGGGCTGCTCCTCGGGCACGGACGCCCTGCTCCTGGCCTTGATGGCCCTGGGCGTGGGTCCTGGCGACGCCGTGCTCACCACGCCCTTCACCTTCGTGGCCAGCGCGGAAGCCATCGCCCTGGCCGGGGGCACCCCGGTGTTCGCCGACGTGGACCCCGCCACCCGCAACCTGGACCCGGTGCGCCTGCGCGAGGCCCTGGACGCCCTGAAGCCGGGCCTGAATCCGGCTGCTGTCATCGCCGTGGATATTTTCGGCCTGCCCTGCGACTACCCGGCCCTGGAGGCCGCACTGGAGGGCACCGGCCTGCGCCTGATCGAGGACGCGGCCCAGAGCTTCGGGGCGGAGCTTGGCGGCGTGCGCGCCGGGGCCTTCGGGCATGTCGCCGCCACCAGCTTCTTCCCGGCCAAGCCCCTGGGGTGCTGCGGCGACGGCGGAGCCGTGTTCACGAATGACCCAACCCTGGCCGAATTGGTGGAGTCCCTGCGCGTGCACGGCAAGGGCGGCCACAAGTACGACAACGCGCGCATCGGGCTGAACGCCCGGCTGGACACGCTCCAGGCCGCGATCCTGCTGGTGAAGCTGGACATCTTCGAGGAGGAGCTGGCCCTGCGCGAGGCTGTGGCCACACGCTACGCCCGCAATCTGGGGGGCGTACCGGGCCTCGGGCTGCCACCGTCGCTCCCCGGAGCGCGCAACGCCTGGGCGCAGTACACCGTGGAGGTGCCGCCGCATGATCGGGACGCCGTGGCCCAGGCCCTCAAGGCCAAGGGCGTACCCACGGCGGTCTACTACCCGCGCCCCCTGCACCTGCAGCCCGCGTTCGAGCGCCTGGGGTACAAGCCGGGGGATTTCCCCGTGGCGGAAGGATTGTGCGAAAGGGTGCTCAGCCTGCCCATGCACCCGTATTTGGGGGATGACGAGGTGGATTTCGCCAGCGAAGTTCTGCGAGAGGCCCTGGAGGCCTAGCCGGAGCGGCCGTCCTTTTCACGAAGCCTTTCCCATGCGGCGCGCAGGCCATCCTCCAGCCTGGTCTCCGGCATGGGCAGACTGGTGATTCTGGAGCGGCTCATGTCCGCCCGGGAGTGGCGCAGGTCGCCCGGCCGCTCGGGCAAACTGATGATCTCCAGCCTGCGCCCGGATACCGCCGCCACGATCCCGGCCAGCTCGGCCACTGACGTGGCCCTGCCCGTGCCGTAATTGAACACCCCGCTCAGGGGTTCGCCCCCCGATGCTCCCGATGCATGCAACAGGGCCCGCACCACATCATCCACATACACGAAGTCGCGGGTCTGGCCCCCGTCGCCGCACACGGTGAAGGGCTCCCCGCGCAGGGCCGCGTCCAGGAAGCGCCGTACCACTCCGTCGTATGGGCCCGGATTGCCTTCGGTGGTTCCGTAGATGTTGAACAGCCGCAGCGCGCAGCCGTAGCCCGACTCCTCGATGGCCTTCGTGGACAGGAGCTTGGAGAGCCCATAGGGGCTTTGCGGCTCCCCGGCCATGTCCTCCCGGGCGGGGCCGTCCAGGGGCAGGCCGTATTCGGCCGCCGAACCCGCGAACACGAACGCGCCCACGCCGAGCCGCCTCGCCTCTTCGTGCAGGGCCAGCGTGGCCGCGCGATTCACGGCGTCGGTGTACTCTGGGTTCTCCACGGACCACGGCGCGCTGACCACGGCGGCCATGTGCAGCACCGCGTCGAAAGGCCCGTGCAGGGCGCTCAACTCGGCCAAAAGGCCGGATTCGCACACGTCGCGCTCGTGGAAGAAGAAGCGGGGGTCGCCCGCGAAGGGCTCGATGTTGCCGCGCAGGCCGGAGAAGAAATCATCCACCCCTGCCACGCGGCACCCGGCCGCCAGCAAGGCACTGCAGAGCCTGGAGCCGATGCTCCCGGCTGCTCCGGTGACAAGGACGCGGCGGCCAAGGGCTGGCTGGCGGTTCATGGCCGCCACTATAGCCCAAGAGGGTAAAATTGCCTAGTCCCGCACGGTTGCCGCCAGCTCCATGCCAGTGGAAAACATTCGCATGTTTTTCAATGGCAAATTCAATGGATTTCTGGTGTTGCCCAATGGCGCCACCTGTACGAATTTCGCAAACGCTTCCCCTAGGAGAAGTAGGCCCGCAGCAGGGCCATGAACCTGGGCCGTCGCAGGTAGGGACGCAGCCACGCGGCGCTGATGGCCACTGAGCCCTCGATCCACTGCGGACCCTTGCGGCTCTTGCGCGCCAGCCCGTGGCCGTGCATCCAGGCGCGCAGGGCGTCGCGCCCCGTGACAGGCCGCATGGGGCCGGTTTTGCCCTCCCGCAGCCCGGGCAGCGCGGCCACGGCCCTGGCCGTCTGCGTGTCCGGCTCGGCCAGGAAGGCGGCCAGGCTCTGGCGGGCCGTCTCCATCAAGGCCTGGAACCCAGCCTCGCTCCAGCCGCCGTCGGCGAAAGCCCTGGCGAAGGCCAGCGCGCCCTCCTGAATCTCACGGATCGCGTCCTGCCCCTGGGGCGGCTCCGCCAGCAGGGGCACGGCCTTGCCGCCCCCCGCCAGGCTGTAGCCCAGCACCCTGCCGTGGCTGGCGGGCGTGAAAGCCCGCTCCATGAGCGCCTGGTTGCGGAAGAGCATGGCCTCCAGCCCGCCCGGCGCGGCCTGCCCCGCGTGCTCGATGAACAAGGCCCGGTGCGCCCCCGCCTCCACCCGGCCGAGCCTGCGCCCGGCCAAGCCGAAGTACCAGCCCGCCACGTCCACGCCGCGCTCGGCCAGCACCGCCTTGAGCGCGCGCTGGGTGTAGAGCGTCCAACCCATGTCCGCCACGGCCAGCGTGGGTTCCTCCAGCGCGCCCTGCCCCTCCAGGTAGGCCAGCAGCACGGCGTGGGCCGCCTCGGCCTTGCGGCGCAGCAGCCCCCGCGCGTCGGGCGTGTCCAGCAGCCGCCAGAGCGCGTCGATGCCCTCGTCGTCCAGGGGCGCGTCGGAGAGCAGGGCCGGCATGCTCAGGCCAGAGGCCTGCAGCAGCTCCTCGGGCGTGAGCGAGAGCCTGGCCAGCAGGTCCGCCGGGCGTCTCGACTGCCCCTCGGCGGCCAGCCAGCCCAGGTCCGCCCGGCCGATGGCCGCCAGCAGCGGGGCCGTCCAGGCCGCCAGCGAGCCCATCAGGTAGCGCGGCTCCGGCCCGCCCGTGACCGGGTGCAGGGCCTTGGCGATGCGCCAGAGCACCTCGCCCTCGCGGGCCAGGAAATACAGCCGCTCCATCCCGCGCCGCCCTGCGTCGTCCATGACCCAGGCCACATACGCCGTAAGCGCCGGACCCACCACGCCGCAGGCGAAGGAGCGCAACGCGGCCAGCCCCTTGGCGGGATCGTCGCGCAGCCGGGCCAGGCGGCAGGCCGCGACCACGCGGGAGGCGTCGGGGGCGCAGTCGCGCTGGAGGCTCAGCAGGCGCTGTTCGTGCGGGGTGAGCCGCCCAGGTGCGAAGGGCTCCACGGCGATGCCCAGGGAACGGGGCACGCTCGCGTCCGCCGCCTTGTCGGCGCCCACGTGCAGCAGATCCTGCGCGGCGAAGCCCAGCGCCCCAAGGGCGTGGCTGAAGAGCGAGCCTTTGGCCTTGGTCTTGCCCAGGTCCCCGGCGGCGTAGACCTCCCCCGCGAACCCGTGGGACTCCAGCAGGCGGCGCAGCGCGGCCCCGGGCAGCAGGCTGTCCGTGACGTAGACCACGCGCTCCCCCCGCCGGATGTGGGCCCGCACCCGCTCCAGCACGGGCGGCACCGGGCGCACCGAGGCCAGGGCCAGCTCCAGCTCCGAGGCGTAGAGGGCCTCGGGGTCCAACTCCCATGGGTTGGCCTTGGGGAACCGCTCGTAGACCATGCCCAGCCCGGCGGCCTCCAGGCCGGGGCCCTGGCGGGCCTCCTGCTCGGCGGCAAGGCGCAGGCGCACGAACTCGTGCATGTCCTCGCGGGAGGGGCTGCCGGGCAGCACCCGCGCGGCCAGCGCGTAGAGCAGGTCCGTGGGACGGGCGTGGATGCGCGCCAGGCAGGTGTCGAAGATGGCGAATGAATAAACGGACAAGCGTGGAACTCCCTGGTTGTCTGGCCGGGCATCTGGCTCCGGGCGAGCGGCGAAGCTGGGCAATCACCGGCAAACGGCCGGGTTATCGATATCATGCCGCGCAGGGAAGCCTCCGGCGGGCAAAGGGCTATGCCCTCCGCACTCCCGCGCCGCTACGCACTTGGGCCCGCAGAACCACAGCCGCAGCCTAGTTCTTCCTCAGTTGCGCAGCCGCACCTCCGCCCTGCTCCCCGGCTGGCCCTGAACCTTGGGCGGTTTCGTGGCCTCGCCGGTTACAGGGAAGATCCGTTCGCCGGGCAGCTTGGCCTCGGTGGTCAGCAGCAGCCAGACCACCTCCATGCGCTTGCGGGCCAGATTGGCCCAGTCCTCCGCGCTGGGGGCGCGCGCGGGCTGTGCAGCCTGCTCCGCCTCCGTCGCGGGCTGCGGGGCAGGAACTTGAGCCTGCGCCTTCGCGCCCTTGGCGAGCTTGCCGCCCTTCTCGGCGGCAGGCTGGGGTGCCTGGCTCTTGGCCTGGGCTTGAGCCTGGGCCGCCAGAGCCTCGCCGTAGGCCGCCGCCTCCGTGGACGGGTCCACGTAGGTCATGATCTCCACGTTGAGCCTGGGCCTGCCAACCAACGCCCCGCCCAGGGAGGCGAGCGTCTTGCGGGCCTCGGGCGTGAGCTGGTCCGTGCCGGGCAAGAAGGGCGCGTAGGCCGTGCTGCCGCTGCTCCCGGCCACGTTGAGGAAGGCCAGGGGCGAGAACAGCACCTTGGCGAACGCACCCGCCATGGCCGTTGAGATCACGTCGCGCAGGTCCGCCTTGGCGGTTTCGGGCGCGCCCTTCACCGGGATGTCCAGGTCGATCACGCCCTTGCTGTCCGTGAGCAGGCTCACGGCCAGGTCCAGCGGGATGTCCTTCTGCCCGGGCTCCGTCGTCTTGCGCCCGAGCTGCAGCCCGCTGACCACGATCTTGTTCTTCAGGTCCAGGGTCTTGCCGTCGATCTTGTAGTCCAGGTTCAGGCCGAGCTTGCCGCGCGTGATGGGGAACCCCGTGTACTTGCGGCTCACCGGGGAGAGCTCGCCCAGGTCCAGCCCGTCCAGGGTGGACTTCATATCGAGGACCGGCGGGCCCGAGCCGCTCCAGCCCGCGTTGCCCTGGGCGCGCAGCTTGCCCGAATGCCCCACCTGGGCGCTGGCGTCCACGGCGGCTCGTGCACCGGGTTTGAGGCCCTTGAGCCCCACCTGGATGTCCTTCACGGTGAGGCTCAGGGGCTGGTCGAAGCCCTGCGGGTTCACGGTGACGCTGCCGCCGCGCAGCAGGAAGCTGGCCACGTCGTAACCGGGCAGCGCGCCGGAGGCCTTGGGGGCCGCGCCCTTCTCGGGGGCCTGAGCCGGGGTCTGGCCCTGGGCCTGCGCCTGAACCGCGAAGGGCAGGACGGGTTTGCCGTCCTTGTCCAGGGCCAGTTGCAGCACCGGAGTGTCCAGGATGACGGACTCGGCCTTGAAATCCGGCGGTGAGAGCTGGAAGGCGATCCCGGCCGCGCTCAACCCGGCCAGGGTCAGCCAGGGGGAGGCCTGCCCGGGCTGTGCCAGGCTCAAACCGGTGACGGATGCCCCGCCCGCGTAGGAGGCCGTGACCCCGCCCTTGCCCAGCGAGGCCTTGAGAGTGCCCTCGGCGCCTGCCTGCCCGGCCTGCACGATCACTGGCAGGCCCGGAGCGAAGCGCACGGCCTGGGCCAGGTCCACGCCGGAGAGCGCGAGCTTCGCGGCCAGGCCGAGCGTGTCCGAGACGCCGCCGGTGCCCACTCCGGTGAGCTCGCCCGAGACGTCGAAGGCCGCCTTCGTGTCGAAGGTGCCCTTGACCGCGAAGCCCACGGGCTTGTCCGCGGCCGCCCCCACATCCTTCAGGGTGAGGTCGGCCAGGTTCACGGCCAGGGAGGTCTTGGCCTGGTCGTCCTGCCAGGCGGCGGCCATGTCCGTGACGTGCAGCAGGCCCGCCGAGACGCGCCAGGGCTGTGCCGGGGCATGCGGGGTGGGCTGCGTCGCGGGCTGCGGTGCGTTCTGGGCGGGGGCCTGCACGGCCAGGGCCGCCAGCGCCGGGAAGCGCCCGTCCGCCGCGCGGGTCAGCGCGGCCGTCCCCCCGCCGAGCGCCACCTGGCCCACGGCCACGCGCCTGGCGGCGAGGTCCACGTCCAGCCCCGTGACCTTCAGGGTCTTGGCCTGCAGCAGCGGCGCGCCCTGCCCTTCGGCCTGCGCGCGCAGCCCTGACACGTCCAGCGAAGCCGAGACCGTCCCCGCCAGCTGTCCGGCCGCGTCCTTGAGCGTGAAGCTTGTCTTGTTCCCGGCCACCCCGGCCAGGGTCAGCTTGGGCAGGAGCCGCTTGAGCGTGGGCAGCTGCTTGCCGAAGTCGAGGCCTTCCAGGGTCAGCTCGCCGCTGAGGTCCAGAGGCAGGTACGCCCCCGCGAGCCGGGCCTGCAGCCGCTCGAACAGGTTGCTCCCCGCCTCCAGCCGGACCGACTCCACGCGCCCGGCTTGGGCGTCGAACCCGGTGAGCCCGATGCGGAGGTCCTGCAGCGTGGCGGTGAGGCCGAGCCCCGCGTCGCGGATCTCCACCCTGCCGTCGCGCAGCTCCGCCCCGGCGAGCTTGAAGCCCGGGGGGGCGCTCCCCGCCTCGCGGGCGGCCTCGGCCTTCTCGTCCTCCTGGCGGACCAGCTCCAGGGCTCCCAGCAGGCCCACGCGGCCCTGCTCGTCACGCGAGAGGCCCAGCACCGGTGAGGCCAGCACCAGGCGCTCCACCTCCACGCTGCCCACGGCGGGGTCCAGGGAGGCGCCCTGCACCTCGATGGTGTCCAGGCGCAGGAAGTTCTCGGCGTCCGCGCTGAGGCCCACGCCGGTAAGCTTGGCTTCGCCCTCCAGGCGTCCGGCCGCGCCGAACACCGCCCTGACCCGCAGGCCCGCGTCCGTCACGGCGAGGTCCATGGGCCGCTTGAGGGGCAGGTAGGGCGAGTAGCGCTTCAAGGAGAGGTTCTTGACGCTGAGTTTGGCCTCGGCCTGGGGCGGATCCGCGTAGAGGTCGGCGCGCACCGTGAGCAGCACGTCGGAGCCGTTGACCAGCCCCTCGGTGCTGAAGGCCTCGCGCAGGCCGCTCTGCCCGCTGCTGTAGGATTCGAGGTTGAAGCGCAGGTCGTCCACCTGGTGGCGAGTGCCCTTGAGCTCGTCCTCGAAGACCAGCGACCCCCCGGTGATGGAGACGTCGCTCACGGAGAACGACAACTCCGGGATGGTGAACTCCAGGGGGTTGCCGCGCGCCGGCTCGCCCCCGCGCGCCTCGGGCAGCAGGTCCGCGATGTTCAGCTCGCCCCCGGCGTCGCGGCCCACGCGCACGCTGGGTTTCTCCAGGTGCAGGCCGCGCACCAGGAGCCTGCCGCGCGCCAGGCTCAACGGCCCCACCTGAACGTCCAGCAGCTCGAAGGAGGCCAGGGGGTCGCCGCCCTTTTTGGAGGCCAGGCTGAACCCGCCGAGCCGGACCCTGCCGGTGAAGGGGTTCACGGAGATGCTGGCCAGCCTGATGTCGCGGCCCAGGGCGGCGGAAGCCTCCCGCTCCAGATAGCCCTTGAACACCAGGGGCAGCGCCACGGACCCCAGGAAGAGCACCAGCACCACGGCGTAGGCGCACCACAGCGCGGCCACGCCCAGGGCCCGGGCCACCCCGTAGAACTCGGGGCCGAGCCCCGGCAGCGGCGGCTCCGGGGATGAAGGCGAAGGCCGGACGTCGGACTCGGGCGCGTCGGAGGGCGTCGGTTCGTCGTTCATGGCCTCCATGTAGCACACGTCCCCGGTCGGCGGGAATGCTCCGGGGGGCGCTCTTGCATTTTTCCTCCCCCCCGGGCACATCCTGCGCATGGAACACGCGGATGTGGTCATCGTCGGGGCGGGCATCATCGGGCTGACCCTAGCCAGGGAGCTGCTCCCCACAGGAGCGAGCGTTCTGGTGATCGAGAAGGAGGACGCCGCCGGGCTGCACGCCTCGGGGCGCAATTCCGGCGTACTGCACGCGGGCATCTACTACGCGCCTGGCACGGCGCGGGCCGCCACCTGCCTGGCAGGCAACCGGCTGATGCGCGCCTACTGCAAGGAGCGCGGCCTGCCCCTGCTGGAATCCGGCAAGGTGATCGTTGCCTCCGACCTTGCCCAGCTCGACATCCTGCGCGCCCTGCACCGCCGCGCCCTGGACGCCGGGGCCGAGGTGAGCCTGGTGGACGAGGCCGCCCTGCGCGACATCGAACCCCACGCCCGCACCGTGGAGCAGGCCATCCACTCCCCGCTGACGGCCGTGGTGGAGCCCAAGGCCATCCTGCAAAGCCTGCTGGACGACCTGGCCGCCAGCCCGCGGGCCCGCGTGCGCTTCGGGGTGCGCGTGGAAGGCCCCGCGCCGGGCCGCGCCCTGCTGACCACCACCGGGCGCGTGGAGTACGGCGTGCTGGTCAACGCCGCCGGGGCCCACGCCGACACCCTGGCCCACGCCCACGGGCTGGGCCTGCGCTACATGCTGGTGCCCTTCAAGGGGCTGTACCGCAGCCTGGCCCCCGAGGCCGCGCGGCTGTGCCGGGGCAGCATCTATCCCGTGCCGGACCCGGACACCCCCTTCCTGGGCGTGCACTTCACCCGGGCGGTCTCAGGCCGGGTCCACCTGGGGCCCACGGCCATCCCCGCCTTCGGCCGTGAGAACTACGGCCTGCTGGGCGGCCTGGACGCCGAAGCGCCCAAATTCCTCTGGCAGGACGCCCTGCTCCTGGCCAGAAGCCCGGTCTTTCGCCGCGTGGCCCTCTCCGAGCCGCGCAAGTATCTGTTCCGCCACTTCTTCGCCGACGCGGCCCGCCTGGTGCCCGAGCTGCGCAGGGAGCATGTCCTCCCGAGCTCCAAGGTGGGCATCCGCCCGCAGCTCGTGGATACGCGGACAAATTCCCTGGTCATGGACTTCGTCACCGAGGAGGCCCCGGGCCAGCTGCACGTGCTGGGGGCCATCTCGCCCGCCTTCACCTGCTCGATGGCCCTGGCCCCCCTCCTCGCGGAGAAGGTCCAGGGCCTGGCGCGCGCCGTGTGACGTTCCGCCGGCGGAACGCCCTCTATGTCGAGGCGGCCCCGCCGGGGGCCGCCGTTGTCGTCATGCGGTCAGGGCCTGGAGATCCGCGTCGGATAACCTGCGGTTGAACAGCGCCGCATGCCTGACCACGCCGTTGAGGAACGACCCGTTGGCCAGAGAGCCTATGTTGAGGGTCGTAGCCACCGGAGCGATAGGGGTGGCATCGGTGAGCACGCCCGCACCATTGAGGCAGGAGGAACGCCCGGTGCCGTCAAATCCGTTGGCGGCCCGGTAGCGGGTTCCAGCGGCAGGGGACGGATGAAGGATCTGCAACGCCCCCACTTGCGCCCCGGAGACCTTGTCCCAGGCGAACAGTCCAGACGCCAGTGTCCTGCTGATGTTGATCCTGTTGGCCGCGGTGCCGTCATCCAGGCCGATAACGGCCTGGCCGACGGCGTCGGTGCGCATCCCGTTGAACGCGAAGTCGGCGAACATCGTGCCGCAGGCCATGCCGAACGCCGGATTCCCGCCTGTGTCCACCAGGCTGGCCAAAGGCAGCGTGCACTGGTCCGCGCTACGGGTGAACGCATCCCCCGTGGTGGGCATGTAGGAGGTCGGGAACGCCCCATTCTCCAATTGCGCCCCCCAGATTACGAGAGTCTTGGTCTGTGAGACATCGGGCTGCGTCTGACTCCAGCCGAGGCCGTACGCCGGGGTCAGGCCGAACCGCAGCGACGTGCTGTCCCCCTTGTTCGCACCCGAGACCCACAGCCTCCAGTACAGGCCGCAGTCGATGACGCCGTAGGCCGCCGGGCTGGCCGCCCCCGGGTAGGTCGTGTTGGGGCGGCACTCGCCGGTGGCCGTGTTGACATCCAGCCTGTAGTCGGCCTGGGTGCCGTTGAAGAAGTACAGGTTGAAGTTGGTGATCGTGCTGACTCCAGGCGTTTTCTGCGCGTAAAGCGAGGCGCAGTAGGTGCTGGTGTTGGCTGGAACGGTCAGGTCTTGTTTGATGGCTCGCATTTGGGCCGTGGAGGTGTCCCCCACGGAGTATGCGTTCTGGCTTCCGTCCGGCGAGACAGCCGCCCCGGCGGCGATGGACGGGCTGTTGAGCTGGGTCCAGGCCGCGTTGTCGAACACCGAGGAGTAGAGCAGCAGGTTGGTGCGCTGCTCCTCGATGAGCTTGCCCAGGTAGGCCCCTGTCAGGGGGTCGAAGCTGTCGCGCAGAACTCCGGCCTGGGCCGTGCGGATGACGCCGAGGGCGTCCGTGTAGGTGGCCGTGGAGCCGCGCGTGAAGCTTACCGCGGGAGGCGTGACGCCCGGCTGGGCCACCCAGTTGAAGATCGGTCTGATGATGGCCATTAGGGTATCCTCTTGAAAACACGTGCGTGGAAGGTGGCGCTCCCAACGTTCACGGTAGAGCTGGAGAGGTTTGTCAGGACGAAGTTCACGCGCTGGCCGCTTACCTGAGCCGTCAAGATGAGGTCGTACAGTTGGCCGTCACAGCCGCAGAGGACGAAATCCCCGCTGAATGTTCCCCCTCCAGGTATCGCAACCCACGTCGTGGCCTGCGCGCCGGGGTTCAGGGAAGGCGGCGTCCACACTTTGGAAACGTCGATAAAACGCATGTCCTGGAACGCCGCCGACCCCAGGCACCAGGCCGGGGGCAGCTGGCCCGGCGCGACCCCTTTGGGGAATGCAGCCGCGCTGGCCGAGGCCTGCGTGGCCGACAGCGCCGCGGCCTGGGCGCTGGCCGAAGCCTGCCCCATGAACCCCTGCGCGTTCTGCGCCTGGGAAGCGGCCTCCGCCGATTCCCTGCGGCATTGCTCCAGGGTTGTGAACTGGGCCATGGAGCCCACGGTCTCCGGGGTGCGCAGCACGATTCTGTGGACAACGGCGGCCATCAGCGCGTCACCTCCGGTTTCACGGTCACTTTTCCTTCCACCAGCCGCTGCACCATGGCGTCGGGCCAGTTGAGCCTCAGATCCCAGACCCCGTAGGGCTTGGTGAGCTCGCGGGTCTGTTCGGCGCTCAGGGTCAGGGTCACGCGCCCGAACAGGGGCGACACTTCCGCGGCGAACACAGCCGCCGGGTCCGGGTCGGCGTGGCGCACGCGCACCTGCGCGGCCGCCGAGCAGCCCGTGAGGTCGCAGGGTGCGCCGTTCTCGTCCTGACAATCCACTTCCAGGAGCAGGGTCGCGCCCTGCTCGACGATGATGTCGTGTCTGTGGGCCATGATCACTCCTGAGGGGCTTCGGGCCAGGGTTTGTCCAGGGTCCAGTCCGAGGGGTAATCCCGCAGGGCCTGGCGGTAAGCCGCCCAGGCATCCCTCGCGCCTGTGCTCAGGGGCGAATCAGGGAGCTGCGTCCAGTCGCAAGCGTCCAGCAGGGCGTTGCGGGCGCGGCGGGCACCGGCCAGGGCCAGCCCTTCGTCGAGCGCCCAGGCCTGCCCGTCCCAGACGAAGCGGTCGTCCGGGCGTGGCTGGGTGGTCCAGCCTTCGGGGATGGGGCCTACCTCGGTCACGGTGCGGGCGACGCCGTTTGCGGTGTTGTGGAGGGCCTGCCCACGGTGGTCCTCCACGGTCTGCCAGCATTCGCCGTCGAACACCGACACGAAGCCGGGTTCGCAGTCCGGCGGGGCCAGTTCGGTGGAGCGGGCGGGCCGCAGATAGTTGGGCTCCCCCTCGATGAAGGGGCGGGCGGGAGAGAGGGCCGCAGCCACAGGCCCCACGTAGAGGCCGGATATGTCGTAGGAATACAGGATCATGGGGCTACCTCCACTTGATGCAGAACATGACTGCGGTGTTTTTCGGACGCGTCTCCAGGCCGGTGGGGGCGAAGCCGCCCCAGATGTTGCCCGCCTGCAGTTCAGCCGTGGTGATCTGGGCTTGGTCAAAGTCGTGGGTCCATCCGACCCCGGCGGTCCTGGTTCCAGGATCCAACCCCCGCTCAAGGCCGCCCCCGACCTCTCCACGCTCCCATCCGGCGGGATGGCAGTGCTTCTGCATGCAGTCCGCCTGCGAAGAGCCCACGGTGTCCCCACGCGTCCTGCTGGCTGCGTCGGGGTCCACGTGTGCGTTGTGGTCCCAGCCGCGCAGGAACGTGCCGCGCAGGTCCGGGAGCCTGAACTTGGCCGGGTCCGAGGCGAAACCGAAGGATGTGCCGATAGCGGCGTAGAGCGCGGGATACTCAGCCAGGGCCAGCTCCGCGCCGTTGCACTCCAGCCAGTTGCTCCCGGAGGGCAACGTTTGGACGCCGAAGGCTGCGATCATGCCGACGGGGCCTTCCGCCAGCAGGCTGGGGAGCAGTCCGGCGGGGATCTTGGCCGAGGCGTCCAGACGGGGCACGCCCTGGGGCTGGTTGTAGTCCCCCTGGCTGATCTTGCCGCCGAGCGACGCCAGGAGTTGGTTGAGGCCGGCGAAGGCCCCGGTGAGGTCGGCGTCCAGGTCCAGGACGGCCTGCTTGACGGAATCCCCCGAGGGGCTCGCGTCGATGAGCGTTGTTCTCGTAAATGTCATGCGTTCTCCTTGCCAGGTGGAGAGGCATGATATGCAGGAGCGCGCGAATTGCACCCCATATAGGGCTATGTGGGGAAAAACTTGGCCGGAACGAAAAAAAGTCAGATTTCGGGGGAACGATCCAGACGAACGTGGCAGATGGCCTGGAGGCAGACCCAGGCGCCGAGTTGCACGGGCAGACAGCAGAATTCCGTGAGCAGTTCGAGCTGGGACTGGGTGCCCTCAAGGGAAAAGGCCCCCACAAGCCAGCCCGCGAACAGGTTCACGCCCAGCCAGAACACGCCCAGCAGCACGTTCAGGGCGGCCAGGCGGACCAGGTTGCCGCTGGCCGCGCGCCGTGCCGCACGCCAGGGGGCCGGGACGCCCAGGGCCAGCCCCGGCAGCCAGAGCAATTGGAGCCTGGGCGTGGCGGCCTGGACCGCGAGCACGGGCAGCGCTACGGCCAGGACGGCTTCGGCCTGCTCCGGCAGCCCGATGTCCTCCGTGAAGGAGGCCAGCCAGTGCCCCAGGGTGCCGGGAACGATGGCCAGGCCTATGAGCAGGGCCAGCGCGCCGAGCTGCCGCCAGGTGGCGCCCCGGGCCAGCCTGGCCAGGAAACCCGCGGGCGGCTCCCAGGGAGCCAGCAGCAGGCGCAAAGCATGGACGTTGAAGGACGCCGCCAGCAACAGCAGGGCGAATACCGTGGCCCCAAGCGCTGGGAGCACGGCCCAATAAGGCACCAGGCCCAGTGCGGCCGCGGCCAGAAAGAGCCCCCCGCAAGCGGCCATCGGCCAGGAGAGCAGCAGCAGCGCCCTGGAGTGGCCGCCCATCAGGGCGAATACGCCCATGACGGCCTGCGGCACGCTCAGGGGGCCGCGGCTCACGCCTCTTCCGGATCGAGCGGGGCGGGTTCCGGCCTGCCCTGGAGCTGGGAGTAGATGAGCGCTCCGGCTGCCATGGAGACCAGCGCCGTGGCGAAGCCCAGGAGGTAGCTGACCAGTGCGAAGGCCAGGGCCAGCGCCGTGTTCTCCCACCAGCCCAGGGCGTCGCCAAGGAGGTTCAATCCGATGCCGGCATACTCCGGGAGCCAGATCATGACCATGACCGCCACGATGCGCCAGCGGGCCTTGCAGGCCGCGAGCATGCCGGGATTCCTTCCGAACAGCCGCATGGAGCCGCCCGCCGCGGTGTCCGCGAAGAGCATGGTGGCCCGCGGGGAGAGCCAGAGGTACCCCGCCGCGCAGATCAGCAGCCCGTAGGCCACGGGGCCGACCGCCTGCTCCCATCCGGCCGCCGCCTTTGCGCCCGCGCCAGCGCCGCTGACGATGTACGCAAGGGCCAGCACCGTTCCGGGCAGGGCCGCGGCGGCCAGATAAGCGCCTGTGATTTTGATGTAGGTCCCGATGTAGCGCCAGGTGCCCGGCTCCAGCAGTTGCATCCCATAGAATGAGGACGGCGTCTCGGAGAGCAAGGCCTTGCGGTACAGCCGCACGTCGAGGGGCACGCGCACCCAGAGCAGCAGGAAGCTGATGGCCAGCATCACCAGGACCGGCGGGCCGCCCGCATCGGGGGAGGCCGGTTTCGAGGGCATGAACAGATGGAAAAACATGCCGAAGGCCACGGGGGCCAGGGCCCACTTGGCGAGCAGGCTCCCGTTGGAGATCACGAAGGCGAGCGCCCCCCCGGCCACGGCCAGGGGGGAAAAACGCCAGCTTTCGCCGTCGTCTGAGGTCACGTCTGGGCTCCTTCGGTTTGTTCGGATTCCCCGGGCGCGTCCGGGTCGGGCAGGCCGCGCAGGGTGCGGTAGGCGATGGCCATCACGGACATGGACGTGATGGAGTTGAGCCAGGATATCGTCACGGTGAGGGGCATCGTGATCAGCTTCGCGGCGCCTGAGGATTCCGGCAGAAGGAGCCAGGACAGCCCCTCCACCAGCCCGTTCAGCAGCCCGAAGACCAGCGGGGGCAGCCCCATGGTCATGAGCAGGGAGAACTTGTGACCCGCGCCGAGGTGGTAGGCCTGGGAGAGGGAGGGCTCCTCCTCCACGGCCACGGCGGGATAGATCAAATGCAGCGGGGCCGTGAGCGTCAGAAGCGCAGTGAGCAGCACCAGCGTGGCGGCCACAGACCCAACGATAAGCCCGATGCGGCCATCCGCGCCGCCTTGGCCCGCGATCAGCACCGGAGCCAGGGACAGGCCGATCCCCACGGACACGATGACGGTGAGCAGCACCGCGTAGAGCACGTAGCGCAGGCTCCTGCGGCTGAAGATCTTCTCAACGTAGCCCCCCGGCTCCACGTCGCCGAGGATGGCCATCTGGTTCACGCGCAGGCAGTAGGGCATCCAGCAGAACAGCGCGAACAAACCGGCGGGGATGTAGAGCGCCCAGACGCCCTTCCAGGAGTGCAGGCCGAAGGCCGCCAGCAGCGCGGCGGCGCTCAGCAGCAGCGGCGCTATCAGCCAGCGGCAGAACGTGCCGAAGTGCAGGCCGGTTAGGGCCAACGATGCCTTGAACAACGACAGGCAGGAGAGCTTGATCATGGTGACCGCCGGAAAATGGAAAGGGCCTTTTGTTCATGGTGAACAAAAAGCCCTCCGGCGTCAAATGGCTTGGGCGGAGAGGTTCGCTCAGTATCCGAATATCTTGCGGCGGCGCTCCTTGGTCTTGGCCAGGAATTCATCGAAGCGGCTCTGCTGCTCAGGGCGCAGTTGCTCGCGGATGCGGGCCGCGCCGGCGGTCACAGCCTGGTCCTCGGCCTGGAGGCAGGGGATGCGCGCCTGGCCGACCCTGCCAAGGGTTTCCTCCACGATGGGCAGGATGCCGCGCCGCTGCTCGTCGTCGAGCTTGAGGGCCATGCTCAGGCGATCCATGAAGAACCCGGCGGCTCCGGGCCTGTCCATGCGGGCCAGGGGGGCGATGTGGTACTTGGCCACCAGGGCGGTGCCCACCGCGCCGACCATCAGGCCAGCCAGGAAGATGCCAGCTCCGGCGAGCGCCATCTTGCTCTTGCTCGTCAGCGCCATCTAGAACCCCCCCACCACGTTGCCCGAAAGCAGGATCGAAAGCTCGGTCATGTATCCGGCCTGCCACAGCCACATCCAGGCGATGCCCAGGCCCAGCGAGGCGACCCCGCCGCCAGCCATGAGCGGAAAGGCCACCCGGCGCACGAACCAGCCCTCCAGCGCGGCCTCGGCCCGCTCGCGAACGTGTGCCATCACCCGTCCGGCGAACCCCGGGGGCACGTCCACCGCGGGGCGGCCGGCCACCACCTTGGCGCAGATGCGCTCCAATTTCACGTTGTCGATCATGTCGTACCCCCCCGTCCGGTCAGGCCTTCGCATTTGCGGGCCATCTTCTGTCTGGCGCGATGCAGCCGCACCTTCACTTTCGATTCCCCCCATCCCAGCATCTCGCCGATCTCCGCCACGGAATATTCCTCGGCGTAGTAGAGCTCCACGGCGATGCGGTCTTCAGGGCTTATTTCCTTGAGCAGCGTCTCCACAAGCCGGGCCGCCTCGCCGCGCTCGATCTGCTGTTCGAACCGCTCCGACGAGTCCTCCAGCATGACGCTCTCCAGCCAGGCGAGCTCCACGGGGCTGGAGAAGTCCACCCCCCTCTCGGCCCTGCGTGCGTTCTCGCGCCAGAAGTCGGCCGAGCGGCGCAGGGCGATGGCGGAAAGCCAGGAGCGGAAGCGTTCCGGTTCGCGCAGCTTGGAGAGGTGCTGATAGGCGTCCAGGAAGGCCTCCTGTGCGGCCTCCGGCACCTCGCTGGCGGGCAGGTGGCGCGACAGCAGGCGGAAAAGATGCTGCTCGTGCGCCTTCACGAGCACGGTGAAAGCCTCCGTGTCTCCGTCCAACACGCGCCTGACAGCCTGCGAATCGTCTGGTCCTGTCCTTGCCACCCGGCCTCCGCCTTTCATGTCGCTCCCGGCCCGGCTCAGGTTACACTGCGGCGACGGATGGCCTCAGGATTCCTCCTCGGCGGGCACGGCGGCGGGCACACCCCACTTGGCGCGCATGTGCACCCGCCTGAGGGGGCGCACCAGGGAGAACACCTTGTGGCGCTTCTCCCGCAGGGCCTCGCGCGCGGCCTGGCGCTGGGCCTCCTCCGACCCCTTGGGCTTGTACTTCACCTTGGCGCCCTGGAAGGCCACGGTGACCTTGGCGTCCTGCAGGGCCTGGTCGATGCTGGCCGCCAGCTCGGACTCCACGTCGTACTTGGCGCGGAAGTCCTCAATCCACACGTACAGCTCGAAATCCAGTCCCATCTTGCCCAACTGGCGAAGCACCACCGAGGGCGAGGGGTCCTTGAGCACCTTCGGGTTCTCCCTGGCCGTCTCGAGCAGGATCTTGCGCACCTTCTTGACCTTGGTGCCCGGGATCACGCTCACGGGGATGGTCAGGCGGATGCGCTTGTCCTGGAAGCTCCAGTTGATGATCTCGCCGCGCAGGAAGCTGGAGTTGGGGATGATGACCATGGAGTTGTCCATGGTGCGCACGGTGGTGTTGCGCACCGAGACGCTGGTCACCTCGCCGATGAGCTTGCCCGTCTGCACCACGTCGCCCTTCTTGATGGAGCCGCCGAAGAGGATGATCAGGCCGGAGACGAAGTTGTTGATGATGTCCTTGAGCCCGAAGCCCACGCCCACGGAGAGGCCCGAGGCGATCCAGGTCAGCCCGGAGAGGGGCAGCCCAAGCTGGTGCAGGCCCACCAGGAAGAACGACAGCCAGAGCACGTAGGAGCACAGGGTCGTCAGGGTGTGGGAGAGGGCAGGGTCCAGGGGCTTGCCGCCGAAACTGGATTCCTCAAGGAAGGCGCCGACCCAGGCCAGGAGCAGGCGCACCGCGAAGAACAGGAGCGCCATGGAGGACAGGGCCTCCAGGGAGAGCTTCACTGGCCCCAGCTCCCACTGCTGCTCGAACACGTAGTCCACGAAGCCCGGGCCGCCCATGAACACCAGCACCCAGCACATGTAGAGCACCACGAGGAAGGTGACGGCCAGGGGATAGACGTAATTGAACCACATCCCCCCCGCATCGGCCAGCAGCTTCTTGAGCCCCCGTGCCGCCGCCACCATCAGGCGCAGGATGAACCATGCCTGCACCGCGGCCACGGCCAGCGGGGCGAACCCGGCCAATGCGGCCAGGCCCGCCGCCCACAGCCGCGCGGCCACGGAGCGCTCCCCGGCCCGCCAGCGCATCCAGCCCGCAAGGGCCATGACCGGCGGCCAGGTCACGCCGATGAGTTCGGGGGGCAGGTTCAGCATCTGCGTGAGCATGCCCGCCCCATAAACCGCGAAGAAGAAGCCCAGCGCCCCCTCGGGGTAATGCCTGCGCAGCATGAGACAGCCCCCGGCGAAGGCCGCGGTGACCAGAAGGATGTTCAGGATGTGGCTGGATGTGAGCGGAATGGTCCTGGCGCCCATAAAGAAGGCCAGGCCCAGGCTGAACAGGGCCCAGCCATGGCGCAGGTCCGAGTCGGCGAGCAGGGAGAACCTCCGCGCGACGGCCGCGCCAAGAAGCAGCAGCGCGGCCCAGGCCGCCACCCCGAACAGCAGCAGCGGGATCCAGCGGGTCCCCGCCAGGATCGGCACGGCGAAGCGGGGGAAGTCGGAGAGCCAGTCCCGGGTGACGCTGGCCAGCAGCACGGCCCCGTAGGTGTCCATCACGGGGTGGGTGCGCACGAAGAAATGGTCCCTGAAGACGTTGCGGTAGTCCTTGACCAGCTCGTTGCGAGCGCCCGCCACCTGGCCGGCGAGCGTCTCGAATTGGACCAGTATCTGGTTCACCCTGGCCTGGAGCACGTCCACCTGGGCCTTGATGGGCGCGAGCTTGCGGGTGTGCTCGGCCAGGTCGTTCACGGTGGCGTCGTCGTAGGCCACGTCCATGCCCTTGCGCCTGATCTCGCGCAGGATCGCGTTCTCCTCCTTGACCCGGGTGAGATGGTCCTTGAGCAGCTTGATCCTGCGGGAGGCGTCGTCCAGGCGCTGGCTCAGCCCGCTGAAGCGGAACATCAGCGTGCGCATGGTCCAGGGGTTCTCGCCCGCCAGGCCGCGCAGCAAGAGCGTCTGCGTGAGCATGTTGTCGCAGTCGGCCAGGGAGGCCTGGGCCTTGGCGGAGATCTCCGGCAGGGCCGCGTTCATGGCCGCGACCTCCCCGGACCTGCGCTGGAGGTCCGCGTCGATGCCCGCGAGCATCTCCTTCCAGGCCTCGCCGTCCAGGGCTCCCGCCTGTGCGGCGGGGACCATCGTCCACAGGGCCAGCAAGATTGCAGCCAATGCGCGCATCGAAACCTCCGGGTGTGCGGGCGCTTGGCCGCCCGCTCCTAGAGGTGTGACAAAGCACGCCTTCCAAAGCAAGAGCCTTTGACAGGGCCGGGCACACATCGTACCCAACCCGCGGAGGCCGGGACATGCCGTTGACCAACCACCTTGACCTGCTCGAAGCCGTGGACGCGGGCATTCTGCTCATCGACGCGGCCACGAACGTCATCCTGCATGCCAACCCCAAGGCTCTGGAACTGCTCGGCAAGTCCGTCGACGCCGTGGTCGGCCGCCAGTGTCACGGCCTGGAGTGCCTCTGCGCCCCGGGCCAGGCCCTGCCCCTGGACCTCACCATCGCGCTGCCGCCCCAGGAGCGCACGCTCCAATCCGAGGGCGGCCGCCAGCTGCCCGTGCTCATCACCGCCCACCCCCTGGCCATGGCCCGCGGCCCGGTGAGCGTGCTGACCATCACGGACCTCTCCCCGCTCAAGCAGGCCGAGCGCAAATACCAGTCCTTCTTCCAGAACGCGGTGGAGGGCGTGTTCCAGTCCACGCCGGACGGCCGCTTCATCGCCGTGAACCCGGCCCTGGCGGACATCCTGGGTTACGACAGCACAGACGAGCTCATCAGCGAACTCACGGACCTGCGCACCCAGCTCTACGTCGATCCGCAGGACCGCGACCACCTGCTCACCGAACTGCGCGAGCGAGGCCGCGTCACCGGCTTCGAGACACGCTTCCGCCGCAAGGACGGCGGCATACGCTGGATCAACACCGCGGCCAGGCAGGTGCGCGACGAGACGGGCACCGTCCTCTACATCGAAGGCCTGAACATCGACATCACGGAGCGCAAGAACGCCGAAGCCGCCGTACGGATGATCGAGCAGTCCCTGGGCGAATCCGAGGAGCGCTTCCGCCGCACCTTCGACCAGTCGCCCATCGGTGCGGCCCTGCTGGACCTGGACTGGAAGTTCCTGCGCGTCAACGAGGCCTTCTGCCAGATCACCGGCTACGACGAGCGGGAGCTGCTGGGCACCAACATCATCCGGCTCACCCACCCCGAGGACGTTGAAGCCGCCCAGGGCCGCTCCGCCAAGCTGCGCACCGGCGAGATCGACAGCTACGAGTTGGAGAAGCGCTACATCCACAAGGAAGGCTACATCATCTGGGTGCACCTCTCGGCCGCGCTGGTGCGCGACGCCCAGGGCAAGCCCCTCTACTACCTGCCCATGGTGCAGGACATCACCGAGCGCAAGGCCAGCGAGGAGGCCCTGGCCCGCACCGAGGCCCGGCTCAAGGCGCTGCTCACCAGCTCCCCGGCGGTCATCTATTCCCGCCGTCCCCTGGGCAACCTGCAGTTCACCTTCATCTCCGACAACATCGAGGACCTCACCGGCTTCACCCCGGACTCTTTCCTGGGCGACCCCAATTTCTGGCTCACCCGCATGGACCCCGACGACGTGCCGGCCCTGGAGACCGAGCTGCGCATGCAGATGGCCCTGGGCCAGGGCACCCGGGAGTACCGCTTCACCAACGCCCAGGGGCTGACCCGCTGGATACGCGACCAGTTCCGCCTGGTGCTCGACCCCTTCGGCCGCCCCCAGGAGATCGTGGGCTACCTCACCGACGTCACGGCCCGCCGCCTGATCAAGGAGGCCCTGGAGAGCAGCGAGGCCCGCTACCGCGCCATCGTCGAGGACCAGACCGAGCTGGTCTGGCGCTTCCGCCCCGACGGGGCCGTCACCTTCGCCAACGCGGCCGTGGCCCGCTATTTCGGCAAGCCCAAGGACGAACTGCTGGGCGCGCACCTGAAGACCTCCATGCCCACCGAGGAGCGCGTGCGCGTGGAGGCCCACCTGGCCGCCCTCACCCGGGAGGAACCCACCGGGGCCATCGAGTACCGCCTGGTCATGGCCGACGGGGAGGAGCGCTGGCTCCAGCGCCACGACCACGCCCTGTTCGACCAGCAGGGCAGGCTGGTGGAGTACCAGGCCGTGGGGCGCGACATCACGGAGCGCATCCTCTCCGACCGGGCGCTCAAGACCGTGATGGACGAGAAGGAGCGGCTGCGCCTGAACCTGGAGGCCGTGTTCCGCTCCATCCCGGACGCCATCATCGTGGTCAACACCGAGATGGAGGTCATCCAGACCAACCGCGCCCTGAACGAGATCTGCTGCATCGGCGGCGAGACCACCCACGGCATGCACCTGCACCTGGTGGCGGGGCACTGCCAGCGGGGCTGCTTCGAGGTCATCTCCACCACGCTCAAGACCCGCGAGCCCGTGCTGGAATACCGCGTGGAGTGCAAGGGCCACCGCCCGGGCCAGACCGTGGTCATCAACTCCTCCCCGCTGCTCGACCCCAACAACAACTTCGTGGGCGCGGTGCTGGTCATCCGCGACATCACCCGCCTGGCCGACCTGGAGAAGCGCCTCACGGACCTGCACGGCCACCGGGGGCTGATCGGCAAGTCCAAGCTGATGCGCTCCATCTACTCCGTGCTGGACCAGCTCTCCGAGGTGGAGTCCACGGTGCTGGTCACCGGCGAATCCGGCACCGGCAAGGAGCTGGTGGCCGAGGCCCTGCACTACGGCGGGCCAAGGGCCAAGGGGCCGCTCATCAAGGTGAACTGCTCCGCCCTCTCCGAGAGCCTGCTGGAGAGCGAGCTGTTCGGCCACGTGCGCGGGGCCTTCACCGGGGCCATCCGCGACAAGCTGGGCCGCTTCGAGGCCGCCGAAGGCGGGACGATCTTCCTGGACGAAATCGGCGACATCTCCCCGCGCATCCAGCTGAACCTGCTGCGGGTGCTGGAGCGCAAGGAATACGAGCGCGTGGGCGATTCCCGCACCCGGCGGGCCAACGTGCGCGTGATCGCGGCCACCAACGTGAACATGCAGGAGAAGATACGCCAGGGCCTCTTCCGGGAGGACCTCTACTACCGACTCAAGGTCATGGTCATCCACCTGCCCCCGCTGCGCGACCGCACCGAGGACATCCCCCTGCTCTGCGAGCACTTCCTGGGGCTGTTCCGCAACAGCTTCGGCAAGCACATCTCCAAGCCCAGCGAGGAGGTGATGCGCATCTTCATGACCCACCCCTGGCCGGGCAACGTGCGCGAGCTGCGCTACGCCCTGGAGCACGCCTGCATCCTCTGCCCCGGCGGGGAGATACTGCCCTCGCACCTGCCGCGCGAGCTCACCGCGCCCGGCAGCAACCACTACGCCCAGCCCCTGCCCCCGAACGGCGCCCAGCTTCCTGGCGGCCAAGCCGCCCCGCCCTACCCCGCCGCAACCTTCGCCCGGCCACAGCGCGGCCTCAGCCGGGAGGACATCGAGTCCGCCCTGGCCCGCGCCGGTGGCAACCGCGCCAAAGCCGCGAGACTGCTCGGCGTGGACAGGCGCACGCTGTACAGGAACATGGACAAGCACGGGATCGTTTGATCGGCTCGCCACCCCGACGACTTTTTTCAGGAATCTTCCCACATAGCCCTATGTGGGGTGCAATGTTCCGACGCCTGAATACAATCCTCCGAAAATCCAAAGGAGGATTCACTCATGCTTTTCGACACCCCCGGCCTGGGCTTCCTCGACCTATTACGGCCGTATTCGCCCAAGGCCCCCGACCCGCGCTTTGCGCCATTGTTTCCCGATGACCACAACCCGGACCCGGGTTTCCATCGAACGGATATCGATTTCGTCGACTCGTATCCGGCTCGCCACCCGGACGATCCGCCTTCTCTCGACGCCTACCCTATGGGCAGGCCGCCCCTGACGCAGGCCCAGACGCAACGCGGCTACGCCCGAATGCTGGGCGTCGATCCGGCAATGATCGATCCCGTGGGGATGACGCTCAAGCGCGGCCTTGGAGATGATGGGCAGAGGACCGGCGAAGGCCCGGTGGGTGCGCTCTCCGGGCTGCTTACTGATGCGGGAATGCGCCCGGGCGGGTTGCAGGGCCGCCAGCAAGGCCCGTTCGTGCCGGAAAACGAACCCGGCCCCATGAACCAGCCCTACGACCCGGAGAGCGACGCTGTGCGTGGCAGGAACTGGGCTCCGCTCTCACCTGATTTAAAGGATCGACTCAGGGAGCGGCTGCAAGGAACGCGATTCGAGGGCATGGACCTGGATTCGCTGAAGATCCACGTTGGGGAAACACCGTGGTACATGCCGTCCGATAAGCGCGGCATTACGCTTGAGAACCACATCTACATTAACCCCAAAGAATTTGAAGGAGAAGTATTCGACCCAACTAGGAGTAGCGACTACAACGTGCTCACGGAGGAGGCGGTCCATGCTGGCCAGTTCCAGTTGGGGATGACCCGGCCCGGCTACCTTTGGGAAGCGCTGCGCAACGGCTATGAAGGCAGCAAATATGAACAGGAGGCATGGAAGATCGCCTACCCGGGCTACAACCCGCCTGACCCGGAACCAGCCCGGCCCACGCCGCCGCCACGTGAGGATTGGGAGCGACGCTAACATCCGCGCCCGACCGAACTCGTATATGGGAGGCCAGAAGCCTAAGGGCTTCTGGCCTTTTTCCTTGCCACCACGTGACACGATACGCTATATTCAATTCGTAAAATACATACGCCAACAGCATTTCTGCCCATGCCTGAAGGGGGCAACGAATAATGCAAAAATTATATGCCAACCCAGGTGCCGCCATTATTGGCCTGCTTTTACTACTAACAGCTGGTTGCGGCCTCCGCGTCGATTACAGCAAATTCGACCCGCGCTGCAGGGAATGGCTCGGCATCGACAACAACGGGCATATCCAGTGGGATTTCATCAACACAAACCCTACAATTGAATCCTACTACGAATTTTTCATGTGCATCAACATTCCGTATCAACATGTCGCTGGCAACACGGACTATTTTTCAGCCAACTCAAAATCATTCCTGGCGTTCGTACCAGCAAAACTAGCGGCACCGAGGGCAGATAAGGAAATCCTTCTGATATCAATAATCTTCAACGAAATGTCCAAAACTCATCGTGATGACATTCGAAACAATCCGCAACTTCTCAGCACTTGGAAATCCGCCATCGACAACATGAAGCGAAAGGACGGCTGGCCGTACTCCGTATCTTACGGCATCTACAACGCCATCACCAGGCTTCCGTAACTGGCGAACTCGCAACCATCAAAAACAGTTGACACTGCGATTTCGACGCTTTTACTCAACTGGAATATTTCATGAATTTAAAGCACACGCTCACAGCATTGCTCGCAACCGCTCTGCTAACAATCGTAGGTTGCGGCCCCACCAGGGATTACACCAAACTTGACCCAAGATGCAAAGAATGGGTTGATGCAAGCGACTCAAAGTCATCCAACTTGAAATTTGACAGTGACAAGGCGTCTCTCGAGGATAATTATGAACATTATATTTGTATTATGATACCATATCAACACGCAATTGGAGGCGAAAAATACTTCATGGAACATTGGAATGAATTTCTAGCATTCATACCAAAGAAACTAATGGCCCCACGTGCTGACAATGAAACTTTGTACATATCGATACTAATCTATGATATAGCTAATTATCACAGGGATGAAATTAGAAAAGATACATTTTTGCTTAAATCCTGGAAAACAGCAATAGACAATATGAAGCACAAAAACAGTTTTGCATATGCTGTATCCAACTGATACTACACGCACATCACCAAGCAACTAGATCCATCATCACCACCAGCGCCCTGATGTTCATATAAAAACAAACAAGGCACATTCGCACTAGAGAACGGATCAGGCCCCATGAACGAGTCATGACCACGAGATGGCCCTCACCCAAAGGATTTTTCCCGATGCCCTCCTCGCCGCCAATATCTCTCACAATCTGCCTATTATTCCTCATGGCTGCGCCGGCAGCATGCCACAGGGGGATCGACTACACCAAGTTTGACCCAAAGTGCCGTGAGTGGAATGGGGAAAAAGGCATCATGCCCTCGAAGAGCGACTTCATGAAAACAAACCCTGACATTGACACCTACTATGAGTACTTTATGTGCATAAATCTGTCATACCAGCACGCGGCAATATTAGTCGGGATTGACTATTTTTTGAACAATCCAAACAAATTCACTCACATTGTCGTCGGAAAAATGCTGTCATCTCGAAGCGACAAGGAAACGCTGCTTATCTCCCATATCCTTCTTAGCATACACGAATCAAATCCACACATGATTTCAAACAATGACGCCCTTCTCTCAGCGTGGGCAAAAGCTATCAGCAAAATGGGGCACAACTGGACGCGCCAACGCTCTACGGAATACTATACGGCCGTCTCAGGGACCAACAAACTCGGACAGAACAATTGAGGGCCACCGCACGTGAGGATTGGGAGCGGCGCTAACAGCCGCGCCTGATCCGCCTCGTATGAAGGAGGCCAGAAGCTTACCGGCTTCTGGCCTTTTTACTTGCCATGCCATCCATCAATAACATACGCTACAGAAATATTAACATGTAACATATACAATATTATACATAACCATTCAATAACCACAGGGCAACAAAATGAGCGCCAAGCTTTACCCTTCCGCGGTCACCCTTGCCTGCCTATTCACCTTGATAATAACAAGTTGTGGTCCTTCGAGGGATTACACCAAGCTCGATTCACGCTGCAAAGACTGGCTTGGGAAAGGATGCTCAAAATCGATAACTCCAAGCTTTGACCGCACAAACGCATCAATGGAAGATTATTACGAGCATTATATGTGCATAAACATGCCATACCACCACTCCTGGGGAGGGGAGGAATACTTCGTTACGAATTGGCAGGAATTTTTAACCTTCATACCAAGAAAACTCATGTCGCCACGCACCGACAACGAAATTTTTCACATATCTATCTTACTCATGGACATAGCAAAATATCACAAGGACGAGATAAATAACGATACGTTTTTGCTAAAAACCTGGAGAACAGCGATTGACAACATAAAAAATAAGTACACTTGGGCATACTCAGTGTCGAATGGATTCTACGACAGAATTACAAAACAGGCTGAAAAACCCTCAACCCCATAACCGCCAACCATTTCAAACCCGTGGGCACCCCTATGCCGCCGAAACGCCTCCTCCCCGCACTGCTCGCAATCTTCCTTCTGGCGCTCTCCGGCTGCGGCCCGCATATAGACTACGCGAAATTCGATCCGCGCTGCAAAGACTGGAACGGCACCAACAGCCACGGCCGCTACGACGCCAACTTCGCCGCCGCCGACCCCGACGTGGAGACCTATTACGAGTACTTCGCCTGCCTCTACAGCACCTCCTCCAAAATCGCCTCGGAGCTGAAGTTCGCCTACTTCGCCAAGCACGCCAGCGAATTCCTGGCCATCGCCCCGACCAAGCTGGCCCGCACGCGAAGCGACGTGGAGACCCTGGCCCTCTCGCAGATCCTGGCCTTCATCCAGCTCAGCCGCTCGGCCCAGGTGGCCTCGAACCAGGAGGTCATGCAGGCCTGGGGCAAAGCTCTCGACAGCATCAAGAGCTACCACTTTCAAAGGCTGGCCTACAAAGCGTACTTCCAGGTGCGCTGAGGCTCCCCACCCACCCAGGCCGCAAAGCGTTCCAGGCAGCCCCCTCCCCACGCCCGACTCCGTATCCATACGGCGGTGAAGGCGCTTCGCCGGAACCGCTCACCCGGCCTCTTACATGCACGGCTCCTTCCGGGTATGTTCGCCACCGGAGGAAGCCCATGCCCGACCTGAACCAGGCCCTGGCCGTAGCCCTGGAGGCCGCCTCGGCCGCCGCCGCCATCATCCGCGAGGCCGCGCCTCACGCCGCTCCCGAAGCCTGCACGCACAAAAGCCCCGGGGACGTGGCCACGGCCACCGACGCCCTGGCGGAACAGGCGATCCGGCGCGTGCTGCTGAAAGCCTACCCGGACCACGCCGTGCTGGGCGAGGAGGGAGGCCAGACCGGGAACGCCCCCTGCCGCTGGATCGTGGACCCGCTCGACGGCACCATGAACTTCGTGCACGGGCTGCCCTGGTTTGCGGTCTCCCTGGCTCTGGAGGTGGAGGGCGAGGTCAGCGTGGCTGTTGTGAGCGACCCCACGCGCGGGGATGTCTATTCGGCGGTCAAGAGCGGCGGCGCGCTCCTGAACGGACGCCCGCTGCGCGTTTCGCAAGCCCGCGCCCTCCTGGAGGCCCTGGTGGGCACCGTTGTGCCCCCGCCGCGCTGGCCCGGCCTGGAGGACTACCTGCGCCGCTTCTGCGCCCTGGCCCGCAACGTGGGCGGGGTGCGCCGTAGCGGCTCAGCCGCCCTGGACCTGGCCGCGGTGGCCGCGGGCCGCCTGGACGGCTTCTTCGTGATGAACCTGCACCTCTGGGACGTGGCCGCCGGCAGCCTGCTGGTGCGCGAGGCGGGCGGCCAAGTGGAGCCGCTGCCCGGCGCGCAAGGCGAAGCACAGATCGTGGCCGCCGCGCCTGGGATCATGGATGCGCTCCTGCGCATCCTGGCCTGAGGGGTCATTCCGCCCTTTGGGGAGCCATCGTTGACTTCAGCGCGCGACTATCGTATGGGTAATAGAGTATTTGGAGCAATTTTCAGCTGTCCGCTCCGGTCCTGAATCCATCCTCGTTGATCGTAACGCCTCCTCATTCGTTCTGACCCCGTCGTAATGTGTGGCACATGCCACACTTGTGTGGCGCCACACCCGCCACACCGCCACATGAATTGTCGCATCGTCTCCACTTCGTCCCGGCAACGGGTTTTAGTCAACGTGCTGTCATCACGGGTTTTTTGGAAGAATTCCTCCTTTCAATCCTTCTGGCATGGTTATTGCCCATAGGCCTAAGTTGAGAAGTGTGCTACACTTCGACCAGTCTCACCATCTTTAACCCGGCCTCCTCCCAGGCCGTGCATCAAAAGGAGGCGAACGGGACGCCAGCACCGTTACACCCCGGAGCCGCACCGGACCAAGGCGGCAAGGTCCGCATAGAGTGTATCAACCATCGTAGCGCGATCGAGAGGAGGATTGGAGCAATGGCAGGCAAAAAGATATACAAGACATTGTATTTCTGGGTCTTGTTCGGCATCGCCTTGGGTGTCATCATCGGTCTCATTCCCGAGACCAAGGCATTCGCCAGCAAACTTGAACCTCTGGCCAAGACCTTCATCAAAATGGTCAAGATGGTCATCGCCCCCATCATCTTCTGCACGGTCGTCACCGGCATCGCCAAGATGGGCGACATGGGCAAGGTCGGCCGCGTGGGCCTCAAGGCCATGCTCTACTTCTGGACCATGACCCTCTTCGCCCTGGCCATCGGCCTGGCCGTGGTCAACATCACCAAGCCCGGCGTGGGCATGGACGAGTACGCCCAGAAGATGCAGGCCGACGCCGCGGGCATGAAGAAGGTCGAAGCCTACGCGGGCGAAACCAAGAAACTGACCACCGTCGAATTCCTCACCAACATCGTGCCTGACTCCGTGGTTGGCGCCTTCTCCAAGGGCGACATCCTGCAGGTGCTCTTCTTCTCCATCCTCTTCGGAACCGGCCTCTCCGCCCTGGGCGAACGCACCAGACATGTGGCGCAATTCATAGACGAGTTCGCCAAAGGCATGTTCAAGGTCGTGCACTACGTCATGTACTTCGCGCCCTTCGGCGCCTTCGGCGCCATGGCCGTGGTCGTCTCCACCCAGGGGGTGGACGCTTTGCTGGCCTTGGGCAGGCTGATGATAGACGTCTACGCCACCTGCCTGCTGTTCATCTTCGTGATCCTCTGGGCGGTCTGCAAGCTGGCCGGCTTCTCGCTGTGGAAGTACCTCAAGTACATCTCCGAAGAAATCCTGCTGGTGCTCGGCACCTCCTCCTCCGAGGCGGCGCTGCCCCGCATGATGGCCAAGATGGAGAACGCCGGCGCGGACCAGTCCGTGGTGGGCCTGTGCCTGCCCATGGGCTACTCCTTCAACCTTGACGGAACCTGCATCTACCTGACCATGGCCACCGTGTTCCTGGCCCAGGCCACCAACACGCCCCTGACCATGGCCGATCAGCTCTACGTCCTGTTCGTGCTCCTGCTGACCTCCAAGGGCGCGGCCGCGGTCACCGGCGGCGGCTTCATCACCCTGGCGGCCACGCTGGGCGCGGTGGGCAACATCCCCCTGGCCTCGCTGACCCTGCTCCTGGGCGTCGACCGCTTCATGTCCGAAGCCCGCGCCATCACCAACCTGATCGGCAACGGCGTCGCCACCCTGGTGGTCGCCGGCTGGGAAGGCGCGCTGGACAAGCCCAAGCTGCTCCGGGTGCTTGACGGCAACGTGCTCGACGACATGGCCGACGATCCCGAGGATGCGCTGATCGAAGCGCACTCCAGCAACAAGAGCACCGAAAAAGCCTAACGATTAGAAAAGCGGAGAAAGTAAATGTCCATACCGTCCATTGCAACCCACAAGCCAGTGGTCAGCTGCAAGTGCGCCGCGTATCTGGACTGGCTCCAGATGCTCTCCGGGGCCTGCCTGATCATGTTCATGTGGGCGCACCTGTGTCTGGTTTCCAGCGTGATCATCGGCCCCGGCGTCATGAACGCCATCGCGGAGTTCTTCGAAGTCACCAAGATGGTGCATTTCGGCGGCCCTGTGATCTTCATGGTCTTCCTGCTGCACTTCGTGCTCGCGGCGCGCAAGATCCCCTTCACCTCCAAGCAGCAGGGCGTCATGCTGGCCAACGCCAAGCGCATGCACCACCAGGACACCTGGCTGTGGGTCGTCCAGGCCGTCACCGCGATGATCATCCTGATCATGGGCGCCATCCACATGTGGGTGGTTCTCTCGGACCTTCCCATCACCGCCCAGAAGAGCGCAGCGCGCATTCAGAACGGGCTGTGGATGCTCTTCTACCTGGTGCTGCTGCCCATGGTGGAGCTGCACGTGGGCATCGGGTTCTACCGCATCATGATCAAGTGGGGCATCATCGACAGCAAGGGCAGGTTCGGCTTCAAGAAGAAGGAGAACATGCTCACCGCCATCATGATCGGCATCGGCGTGATCACCTTGCTGCGCTTCTGGTTCCTCGCCATCAAATAAGGATAACGCCATGCAAATCATACAAACCGACCTGTTGTGCATCGGCGCCGGCCTCGCCGGCGAGCGCGTGGCCATCGAGGCCGCCGAGAATGGTTTCTCCGTCATCTGCCTCTCCCTGGTCCCCGCCAGGCGGTCCCACTCCTCGGCGGCCCAGGGCGGAATGCAAGCGGCGCTGGGGAACTCGGCCATGGGCGAGGGCGACAGCCCGGACGTGCACTTCGCCGACACGGTGAAGGGCTCCGACTGGGGCGCCGACCAGGAATGCGCGCGCATCTTCGTTGACACCGCGCCCATCGCCATGCGCCAGATGGCCTTCTGGGGCGTGCCCTGGAACCGCGTGGTCCCCGGCGAGCAGACCTACTACAAGGGCGGCAAGCCGTTCACCGCCTACGAGAAGCCCGAGAACGAGGGCCTGATCCACTCGCGCAGCTTCGGCGGCACCGCCAAGTGGCGCACCTGCTACACCTCCGACGGCACCGGCCACGCCGTGCTCTACACCCTGGACAACCGCGCCGCGCAGATGGGCGTCCAGGTGCACGACAAGACCGAGGCCATCGCCCTGATCCACGACGGCGAGACCTGCATGGGCGCCATCGTGCGCGACCTCAAGACCGGCGAGCTGAAGGCCTACCTCTCCCGCGCGACCCTGATCGCCACCGGCGGCTACGGGCGCATCTACCGCGAGTCCACCAACGCGGTCATCTGCGACGGCGGCGGCATGATCGCGGCCCTGGATACCGGCGTGGTGCCCTTCGGCAACCCCGAGGCCATCCAGTTCCACCCCACGGGCATCGTGCCCACAGACATCCTGGTGACCGAAGGCTGCCGCGGCGACGGCGGCACCCTGCTGGACGTCAACCAGTACCGTTTCATGCCGGACTACGAGCCCGAAAAGGCCGAGCTGGCCTCCCGCGACGTGGTTTCGCGCCGCATGACCGAGCACATGCGCAAGGGCCTGGGCGTCAAGAGCCCCTACGGTGACCACCTCTGGCTGGACATCCGCCACCTGGGCGAGAAGCACATCACCACCAAGCTGCGCGAAGTGCAGGAGATCTGCGAGTCCTTCCTGGGCGTGGACCCGGTGCACCAGCTCATCCCCGTGCGTCCCACGCAGCACTACTCCATGGGCGGCGTGCGCACCAACAAGGACGGGGCCGCCTACGGCCTCAAGGGCCTGTTCTCGGCCGGCGAAGCCGCCTGCTGGGACATGCACGGCTTCAACCGCCTGGGCGGCAACTCCCTGGCGGAGACCATCGTGGCCGGCATGTGGGTGGGCGGCAAGGTGGTCGAGTTCCTCGCCGGAACCGACACCACCTTCAACACCGCCGCCATCCGCGAGGCCTACGAGAAGCAGGCCGCGCGCATCCAGGCCCTGATCAAGGGCCAGAACGGCAACGAGAACGTCTACGCCGTGCGAAACGCCATGTTCGACACCATCATGAAGGGTGCGGGCATCTTCCGTAACGGCACGGACCTCACCGAAAGCGTCACCAAACTCCAGGAGATCCTGCAGCGCGCCCGCAAGGTGGGCCTGCGCTCCAACGGCCTGGGCGCCAACCAGGAACTGGCCCTGGCCCTCAAGATCGAGGGTATGGTCAAGCTGGCCCAGTGCGTGTGCTACGCCGCGTTGCAGCGCACCGAGTCGCGCGGCGCTCACACCCGCGAGGACTTCCCCGAGCGCAACGACCGCGACTGGCTCAACCGCACCCTGGCCACCTGGGCTAATGCGTCCGACGATCTGCCGACCCTCAATTACGAAGCGGCCACCAAGGTCTTCGAAATTCCGCCCGGCGAGCGCGGCTACGGCGGCGGCAAGATCATCCCCATGGACAATCCCCCCCAGGCCACCCCTGCGGGCAAGAAGGCCTAAGGCGCGAGGAGATTACAATGGCCAGAATGCTCAAGTTCAACATCTTCCGCTATAACCCGCAGGATCCGAAATCGGTCCCGCACATGCAGTCGTTCACCATAGACGAAACGGAGTCCATGACCCTGTTCATCGTGCTGAACCGCCTGCGCGAGGAGCAGGACCCCTCCCTGCAGTTCGACTTCTGCTGCCGGGCCGGCATCTGCGGCGCCTGCGGCATGGTGGTCAACGGCCGCCCCGGCCTTGCCTGCCACACCAAAACCAAGGACCTGCCCGAGGAAGTCACCCTGATGCCCCTGCCAGTGTTCAAGCTGGTGGGCGACCTCTCGGTGGATACCGGCACCTGGTTCAGGGGCATGTACCAGCGCGTGAAATCCTGGTGCGAGACCAAGAAGGTCTTCGATCCCAACGCCCAGGAAGAGCGCATGGACAACGCCCTGGCCGAGAAGATCTACGAACTGGACCGCTGCATCGAATGCGGCTGCTGCGTGGCGGCCTGCGGCACGGCGCTCATGCGCGAGGACTTCCTCGGCGCCACGGCGCTCAACCGCGTGGCCCGCTTCATGCTCGACCCGCGCGACGAGCGCACCGAGCAGGAGTACTTCGACATCGTCGGCACCGACGAAGGCATCTTCGGCTGCATGGGCCTGCTGGCCTGCGAAGACGTCTGCCCCAAGTACCTGCCCCTGCAGGACGTGCTGGGCCGCCTGCGCCAGCGCATGGCCTTCGCCGCGGTGAACAACATCCTGCCCAGCTTCCTCAGGAAGGATGTGAAGCTGTAACGGCGCGGGGCGGTGGCGGCTCCATCCCCGCCGCCGCCCGCAAGCGGACAACATCCGGGGGAAAGGGGGAGACGTTCTCCCCCACCCTTGCGGGCACATGACCGCAAGCCCCCTCAAGGAGAAAAAATGCGTACGATCAAAGCGCAGACGATAATCGACTCGGTGGCCCAGATGTGCATCTCGGCCAACCGGGAGCTACCCGAGGACGTCGTGCGGACCTTCAAGGCCCGCATGGAGGCCGAGGTCAACCCCGCGGCCAAGGAGACCTTCCGCCAGCTGCTGGAGAACTCCGACCTCTCCAAGGAGACCGGCCTCCCCCTCTGCCAGGACTGCGGCCTCGCCGTGTTCTTCGTGGAAATGGGCGAGGACGCCCGCGTCGAAGGCATGGGCATCCGCCATGCCATCAACGAGGGCATGATCAAGGGCTACCAGGAAGGCTACCTGCGCAAGTCCTCCTGCGACGCCTTCACCCGCAAGAACACGGGCGACAACTCCCCGGCGATCATCCACTTCGACCTGGTCCCCGGCGACAAGATCAAGATCTGGATGATGGCCAAGGGCGGCGGCTCCGAGAACATGAGCCGCGTGATGATGTTCCCCCCCGCCGCCGGCTGGAAGGGCCTGCGCGAGTTCATCATCAACCGCGTGGCCGAAGCCGGCCCCAACCCCTGCCCCCCGATCCTGGTGGGCGTGGGCATCGGCGGCAACTTCGAGCTGGCGGCCATCAACTCCAAGAAGGCCCTGCTGCGCGAAATCGACGACACCCATCCCGACCCCGAGGTCGCCAAGCTGGAGGCCGAGCTGCTCGCCTCCATCAACAAGCTGGGCGTGGGCCCCATGGGCCTGGGCGGCGACACCACCTGCCTGGGCGTGAAGATCATGGTGGCGCCCTGCCACCTGGCAAGCCTGCCCCTGGCCGTGAACATCCAGTGCCACTCCGCCCGGCACAAGGAGGTCGTGCTGTAATGGCCGAATACACCCTGACCACCCCTCTGACCGACGCGGACATCGAGCAGCTCAAGAGCGGCGACGTGGTGTTCATCACAGGCACCATCTACACCGGCCGCGACGCCGCGCACAAACGCCTGGTCGACTCCCTGGACAAGGGAGAGGCCCTGCCCTTCGACCTCAAGGGCGCGCTGATCTACTACGTGGGCCCCAGCCCCGCGCCCCCGGGACGCCCCATCGGCTCGGCCGGGCCCACCACCTCCTACCGCATGGACACCTACGCCCCGCGCCTGCACGCGCTGGGCCTCAAGGGCACCATCGGCAAGGGCAAGCGCTCCCAGGAAGTCAAGGACGCCATGATCGCCAACAAGGCCGCCTACTTCGGCGCCACCGGCGGCGCTGGCGCCCTGCTCTCCCTGGCCATCAAGGGCGCCAAGGTCATCGCGTACGACGACCTGGGCCCCGAAGCCATCCGTGAACTGACCGTCGAAAAGTTCCCCCTGCTGGTCATCAACGACTGCCACGGCGGCGAACTCTATGCGAAGCCCAACCTGGAGGCCGCCCTCGCCGGGTAGCCGACCACACCCACGGGGACCGGTCCGCCTCCGCCAACCGGCGGACCGGTCTTCCCGCAAGGGCGCGAGCCTCGCGCCCTTGCGGGAAGGTCCAGGCCCCATCCGAACGCCGAGGCTGGCTGGCAGGCTCTTACGCCTTCGGAACGAATCAGGACGGGACACCAGGCTTTTCCACGGCGCGCGCGGGGGAAGCGTTTGGGAGGACGCCCCCCCGCACCGCCACCCGGAACCGGCCCCCTCCAGGCCTCCATGGATTCACCCCCGGCAGGATCGGACGCTCTCCCGATCCTGCCCGGCGGGGGGGCAGGACGCACGGCAGGTTCCCGCCCTGCGCCGCTTCACATCCGTGAAGTAATGCGGCAGGAAAGCAGCGCCGGTTTTTTCCCGGCGGCCCCAGAGAAGAGACCGCCCAAGGAGTTGCGCCATGCCTTCTAAAATCGTCAGGAAAAGAAGCCTGATCCCAGGCCAGACCAGCGAACTGGTCCTTGATGCGCCGCAGATCGCGGCCAAAGCCAAACCCGGAAATTTCGTCATCCTGCGCGTATGCGAGAACGGGGAACGCATCCCGCTGACCATCGCGGACACCGACAAGCAGGCCGGAACCATCACCATCGTCTACCTGGTGCTGGGCAAGACCACCGCCCACCTCGAAACCCTCAAGGAGGGCGACGAGATCGTCGACCTCTGCGGCCCCCTCGGCAAGGACACCGACATCCACAAGATGGATGGCCCGGTGATCTGCGTGGGCGGCGGCACGGGCATCGCGGCCATGCACCACATCGCCAAGGGCCACCACATGGCCGGCAACCGCGTGATCACCGTCATCGGCGCCCGCTCCAAGGACCTGCTGCTCTTCTACGACGAACTGAGCAAGTTCGCCGACGAGGTGCTCGTCTCCACCAACGACGGCTCCTTCGGCGTGCAGGGCATGGTCACGGACCTGCTCAAGGACCGTCTGGAGTCCGACACCACCGTGGCCGAGGTCGTGGCCGTGGGCCCCGTGCCCATGATGGAGGCCGTGGCCCGCGTGACCAAGCCCTTCGGCGTGAAGACCACGGTGAGCCTCAACTCCATCATGGTGGACGGCATCGGCATGTGCGGCGCCTGCCGCGTCTCCGTGGGCGGCAAGACCAAGTTCGCCTGCGTGGACGGCCCAGAATTCGACGGCCAGGAAGTCGACTTCAAGGAACTGGGCAGCAGGCTCCAGGCGTTCAAGACCATGGAACAGATTTCCTACGAGGAGTTCAAGAAAAGCCATGTGTGCACATGCTCCAACAAATAAGAAGGTAGGCAGCAAGGCCCCCCGCACGGCCATGCCGGAGCAGGACCCGCGCCAGCGCGTGCGCAACTTCTCCGAAGTGACCACGGGCTACACCCCCGAAATGGCCCTGGCCGAGGCCCAGCGCTGCCTGCAGTGCAAGAAGCCCCTGTGCCGCAAGGGCTGCCCCGTGGAGATCGACATCCCGGGCTTCATCGCCCCCATCCTCGAGGGCGACCTGGACAAGGCCTACAAGGTGCTGCGCGACACCAACTCCCTGCCCGCCGTGTGCGGCCGGGTCTGCCCCCAGGAGACGCAGTGCGAAGGCGCGTGCATCCTGGGCAAGAAGGGCGAGCCCGTGGCCATCGGCCGGCTGGAGCGCTTCGTGGCCGACACCTTCATGGCCAAGGACGCCTGCGAGGAGATCACCGGCACCCAGGCATGCACCCTGGAGCGCGAGGACCTCAAGGTCGCCTGCATCGGCGGCGGCCCCTCCAGCCTGACCGTTGCGGGCTACCTCTCCGCCCTGGGCATCAAGGTGCACGTGTTCGAGGCCCTGCACGAGGTGGGCGGGGTGCTGGTCTACGGCATCCCCGAGTTCCGCCTGCCCAAGGCCATCGTCCGCCGCGAGATCGACGCCATGCGCGCGCTCGGCGTGGAGTTCCACACCAACTGGGTTGGCGGCAAGACCATCACCGTGGACGACCTCAAGGCCCAGGGCTTCAACGCCATCTTCATCGGCGTGGGCGCCGGCCTGCCCAAGTTCCTGCGCGTGCCGGGCGAGAACCTGATCGGCGTGTTCTCGGCCAACGAATACCTGACCCGCGTGAACCTGGGCCGCGCCTACGAGTTCCCCAAGAGCGACACCCCGGCCTACACGGGCAAGAACGTGGTGGTCTTCGGCGCGGGCAACGTGGCCATGGACGCCGCGCGCACGGCCATGCGCCTGGGCGCGGACAAGGTCTCCATCGCCTACCGCCGCACCGAGAACGAGATGCCCGCCCGCCTGGAGGAGCTGCACCACGCCAAGGACGAGGGCCTGGAGCTGCTCTGCCTGCACGCGCCCATCGAGTTCAAGGGCGACGAGAAGGGCTGGCTCAAGTCCATCGTGCTCCAGAAGATGCAGCTGGGCGAGCCCGACGAGTCGGGCCGCTGCTCCCCCGTGGCCTGCGACGGGCAGTTCTGCGAGATCCCCTGCGACATGGCCGTCATCGCCGTGGGCACGGGCTCCAACCCGCTCATCGGGCAGACCACGCCGGGCCTTGAGTTGAACAAGTGGGGCTACATCGTGGTCAACGAGGAAACCGGCGAGACCTCCATCCCCAACGTGTACGCGGGCGGGGACATCGTCACCGGCGCGGCGACCGTCATCTCGGCCATGGGCGCGGGACGCAGGGCCGCCAAGGAAATCGCCAAGAGGCTTCTTGGCTAAATTGACCTGAGGGACGGCCCCTCGGAACCGCCTGGCACCGACGCACAGGCGAACGGGCGAGCGCGAATGTCGCGAAAGGCGGGTGGTCCGCCCTGGTGACTTCCGTCTGTGCCAGGCGTTTCCGAGGGGCCGTCAACACTCTGTAATCCTTCGCATAGACAGCAAAGTGTCATTTTGATACACTCGTGTTATTTTGACACAAACCGTTAAAATCACGTAATTTATCTCTTCAGAGACTTGCCTAAAACTTCCGGGCGCACTAGTTACCTCTCACGGCACCTTCCCGATCACACCTTTTACGCAAGGCGGGCTGGCTTCTATGCACGTCATCAACTTGAGCAAGACTCGCGACCAGGAATTCATCTCCCGCGTCGAGCAGGAGTCCGGGCAGAACCTGAGCCTGTGCTACCAGTGCGGCAACTGCACGGCGGGCTGCCCCGTGACCTTCGTCTACGACATCCCGGTGCACCAGATCGTGCGGCTGTGCCAGGCGGGCCAGAAGGACGCCGTGCTCGGCTGCCACTCCCTCTGGCTGTGCGCCAGCTGCCAATCCTGCACGACGCGCTGCCCCAACTCCATCGACGTGGCCCACATCATGGACACGCTCAGGCACATGGCCCGGCGCGACGGCTACGCCACCGAGTACGGGGTCAAGTCCTTCACGGACAGCTTCCTTGAGTCCGTTGAGCGTCACGGCCGGGCCTTCGAGCTGGGGCTCATGATGCTCTACACCATGAAGACCGGCAAATTCTGGACCGACGTCGACCTGGCCCCGGCCATGCTCGCCAAGGGCAAGCTCGGGTTCAAGCCGCACCCCGTGCAGAACAAGGAAGCCATCTCAAAGATTTTCAAGCGGTTCAGAGAGGAGTTCGCCCAGTGACGACCCTTCGTTACGCTTACTACCCCGGCTGCTCCGGCCTGGGTACGTCCAAGGAATACGACATGTCCACGCGGGCCGTGTGCGAGGCCCTGGGCATGGAGCTCATCGACATCACCGACTGGAGCTGCTGCGGCTCCTCCCCGGCCCACACCGTGGACGACCGCCTGGCGGGCGCGCTCTCAGCCCGCAACCTGGTCCAGGCCGGGGACATCGAGGGCGTCGACGCCATCATCACCCCCTGCCCCAGCTGCCTGGCCAATCTCAAGACCGCCCGCCACAGGCTCCAGAAGCCCGAATTCCGCGCCGAGGTGAACAAGCTGCTGGAGCGCCCCGTGCACGGCGACATCCTGCCGGTGAAGTCCGTGCTGCAGGCCATCGTGGAGGACGTGGGCATGGAGGAGCTGCGCTACCGCGTACGCACCCCCCTCAAGGGCATGTCCATCGCCCCCTACTACGGCTGCATCATGAACCGCCCGCCCAAAATCATGGAGTTCGACAGCCACGAGAACCCCATGGCCCTGGACAACATCCTGGAGGCCCTGGGCGCCACGGTGGCTCCCTTCAACCTCAAGGTGGAGTGCTGCGGCGCTTCCTTCGGCGTGGCCCGGCGCGACATCGTGGAGCGGCTCTCGGGCAAGCTCCTGAACCTGGCGGCCGAGAACAACGCCCAGGCCATGGTCACGGCCTGCCCGCTGTGCCAGATGAACCTGGACGCCCGCCAGAACCAGATCAACGTCGCCAACAGCACCAACCACGTCATGCCGATCTTCTACTTCACGCAGCTCATCGGGCTGGCGCTGGGCTTCTCGCAGAGCCAGATGGGGTTGGAAAAACTCGTCGTGAGCCCCCGGGAGCTTCTCGCCGGCGCAGCCGGATGATCCGGGCGAGGCATACAAACGTCTCCAGGAGAAGTGCAAGGCCATGAAAATCGGAGTCTTCATCTGCCACTGCGGTTCCAACATCGCCGGTACCGTTGACGTGGCCAAAGTGGCCGAAATGGCCAAGTCCCTGCCCGAGGTGGCCTTCGCTTCGGACACCATGTACGCCTGTTCCGAACCAGGCCAGGAAGGCATCATCGGCGCCATCAAGGAAATGGGCCTCGACGGCGCGGTGGTCGCCTCCTGCACCCCGCGCATGCACGGCCCCACCTTCATGCGCACGGTGGCGCGGGCGGGCTTGAACCCCTACATGTTCGAGATGGCCAACATCCGCGAGCATGTCTCCTGGATCGGCAAGGACAAGGAAGCCAACACCGCCAAGGCGCTCGACCTCGTGCGCATGGCCGTGGCCAAGCTTGCCCGCAACAAGCCGCTCTTCGCCAAGAGCTTCGCCATCAACAAGCGCGTGCTGGTGCTCGGCGGCGGCGTGGCGGGCATCCAGGCCGCGCTGGACTGCGCCGACGGCGGCCTTGAGGTGGTGCTGGTGGAGAAGACCACCACCATCGGCGGCAAGATGGCCAAGCTGGACAAGACCTTCCCCACCGTGGACTGCTCCTGCTGCATCCTCGGCCCCAAGATGGTGGACGTGGCCCAGCACCCCAACATCACGCTCTACGCCAGCGCCGAGGTGGACGAGGTCAACGGCTACGTGGGCAACTTCCAGGTCAAGGTGCGCAAGAAGCCCACCTACGTTGACTGGAAGCTCTGCACCGGCTGCGGGGCCTGCCTGGAAAAGTGCCCCAGCAAGAAGAGCCCTGACCTCTTCAACGAGCTGGTGGGCACCACCACGGCCATCAACATCCCGTTCCCGCAGGCCATCCCCAAGAAGGCCTCCATCGACGCGGGCTCCTGCATCAAATTCAAGACCGGCAAGTGCGGCATCTGCGCCAAGGTCTGCCCGGTCAAGGCCATCAACTACGAGATGGAGCCCGAGATCGTCACCGAGGAGGTGGGCGCGGTCATCGCGGCCACCGGCTACGACCTCATGGACTGGACCGTATACGAGCAGTACGGCGGCGGCCGCTACAAGGACGTGATCACCAGCCTCCAGTACGAGCGGCTGCTCTCGGCCTCCGGCCCCACGGGCGGGCACATCAAGCGCCCCTCCGACGGCAAGGAGCCCAAGACCGTGGTCTTCATCCAGTGCGTGGGTTCGCGCGACAAGTCCGTCGGGCGGCCCTACTGCTCCGGCTTCTGCTGCATGTACACGGCCAAGCAGGCCATCCTGACCAAGGACCACATCCCCGACAGCGAATCCTATGTATTCTACATGGATATCCGCGCCCCAGGCAAGATGTACGACGAGTTCACCCGCAGGGCCATGGAGGAATACGGGGCCAAGTACGTGCGCGGCCGCGTCTCCATGGTCTACCCCAGCGGCGGGCGCTACGTCGTGCGCGGCGTGGACACCCTGGCGGGCACGCAGGTCGAGGTCGAGGCGGACCTGGTGGTCCTGGCGGTGGGCGCGGAAGGCGCGACCGGCGCGGCGCACCTGGCCGAGAAGCTGCGCATCTCCTACGACGCCTACGGTTTCTACATGGAGAGCCACCCCAAGCTCAAACCCGTGGAGACCAACACGGCGGGCGTCTACGTGGCCGGCTGCGTGCAGGGCCCCAAGGACATCCCCACCTCCGTGGCCCAGGGCAGCGCGGCTGCCGCCAAGGTGCTGGCGCTGTTCTCGAAGGACCAGCTGCAGAGCGACCCGCAGGTCTCCTCCGTGGACCTCAAGCGCTGCGTGGGCTGCATGAAGTGCGCGATGACCTGCCCCTTCGGCGCCATCAAGGAGCAGGAGGTGCGCGGCGAGATCAAGGCCCAGGTGATCGAAACCATGTGCCAGGGCTGCGGCCTGTGCACCGCCACCTGCCCGCAGGGGGCCATCCAGCTGCAGCACTTCACGGACAACCAGATCCTGGCCGAGGTCAACGCCCTGCTCGCTAGCGAACTTGAGGAGACCCAGGGATGAGCAAGGAACTCCGCATCATAGGCTTTCTGTGCAACTGGTGCTCCTACGGCGGCGCGGACACCGCCGGCGTGGGCCGCTTCACCCAGCCCACGGACCTGCGCATCGTGCGCCTGCCGTGCTCCGGCCGCATCGACCCGCTGTTCGTGCTCAAGACCCTGACCGGCGGCGCGGACGGGGTGCTGGTCTCGGGCTGCCACCCGCGCGACTGCCACTACTCCGAGGGCAACTTCTACGCCCGGCGCCGCCTGGAGATGGTCAAGCGCTTCCTGCCCGTCATTGGCATCGACCCCGGCCGCTTCGAGTATACCTGGGTCTCCGCCTCGGAAGGCCAGCGCTGGCAGACCGTGGTCAGGGGATTCACCGAGCAGATCCACGCGCTTGGCCCCATCCAGCGCTTCGGCAAGGACGCAGCGGCAACGGCCGCCCAACTCGCGGCCTCGCACGCTTAGGAGGTTCGACGTGCCCATTCTCGACGAACTCAAGGCCGCCATCGCAAAGCGGCTGCCCGAACTGGACGTGGTCATCGGCTGGGGCAAGGGCTTCGACGCCCTGCACCACACCCCGGTGTTCATCACCAGCGAGGCGGACCTGGACAAGCTGGAACTCGGGCCGCTGTCGGTCCAGAACCTGGCCACTTACCTGACCCGCTACCCCAAGACCAAGAAGATCGGCGTGGTGGTCAAGGGCTGCGACAGCCGCTCCGTGGTGCAGCTGCTGCAGGAGAAGCTCATCAACCGCGAGAACGTGGTGGTCTTCGGCTTCCCCTGCGAAGGCGTGGTGGACCTGGAGAAGGTCAAGCGCGCCCTCGAGGGCCAGGGCATGGAGATCGCCCGCGTGAGCGAGGCAACCTTCCAGGGCGAACGCTGCACCCTGACCACTGGCGGCAAGGCGGGCTCCCTGCCCATGGCCGACCTCTGGGCGGACAAGTGCAACCGCTGCCAATACCACGACGCGGTCATGAGCGACGAATTCGTGGGCCAACGCCTGGATCGCAAGGCCGAGGACGCCTACGCCGACGTGGCCGCCTTCGAGGCCAAGCCCCTGGCCGAGCGCCAGGCCTTCTGGCAGGAGCAGATGAGCCGCTGCATCCGCTGCTACGCCTGCCGCAACGCCTGCCCGCTGTGCGTCTGCCGCGACCAGTGCATCGCCCAGACGCGCGAGCCCAACTGGGTCAGCCAGCGCACCGGCGTGGAAGAGAAGTTCATGTTCCAGATGATCCACGCCTCCCACCTGGCCGGGCGCTGCACCGAGTGCGGCGAATGCGAGCGCGCATGCCCTGTGGGCATTCCGATCCTGCTGCTCAAGCGCAAGAACAACAAGGAAGTCCTGGAGCTGTTCGACTACCGCGCCGGGATCGATCCCGAGGCCAAGCCGCCGCTGCTGGCGTTCAAGGTCGAGGAAGAAAAAATCAACGAGAGGGGCTGGTGATGTCCGCCAAATACTTAGCCCAAGGCGATCTGTCGGCGTGGCTTGGCGCCCTGGCTCAGGGCCGCAGGGTGCTCGTGCCCGTGCGGGAGAACGGCGCCGTGGTCTTCAGGCCCTACGGCCCGGGCGTGGCGCCCGTGCTCTCCCGCCAGGCGGATTCGCCCCCCAAGGAGAGCGTGTTCCCCTCCACCGAGCGGCTCATGGAGTTCAGCTACTCCAAGGACCCGGAAAACCTGGGCAAGGTCGCCCTGGACATCAAGGAGACCGTCAACGCCCCGGCCACGGTGGTCTTCGGCGGCCGCCCCTGCGACGCCCGCGGCTTCACCGTGTTCGACCGCGTCTACGACACCAAGGCCATCCGCGACCCCTACTACGCCGAGCGCCGGGCCAGCACCCTGTTCGTGACCCTGGCCTGCGACGCCCCGGAGACCACCTGCTTCTGCAACTCCGTGGGCAGCTCCCCGGTGGACGCGGACGGCTCCGACGTGCTGCTCACCCCGGTCGAGGGCGGCTGGCTGGTGGAGGCCGTGAGCGAGCGCGGCAAGGCCCTGCTGGACGCCCCCGCCCTGAAGGACGCCCCCGCCTCCGCGCAGGAGCAGGCCAAGGCCGCCCAGGAGGCCGCCGTGGCCGCCATGCCCCCCGCCTGGGACGCGGCCCCCGCCGCGGCCAAGCTCATCGAGAAGTTCGACGACATGGGCTTCTGGGACAACGTCTCCGCCAAGTGCATCAGCTGCGGGGCCTGCACCTACCTCTGCCCCACCTGCTACTGCTTCACCGTGACGGACGAGCGCTCCGGCATGAAGGGCGAGCGCATCCGCACCTGGGACACCTGCATGTCCTTCCAGTTCACGCTGGAGGCCAGCGGCCACAACCCCAGGCCCACCAAGGCGTACCGCCTGAAGAACCGCGTGGGGCACAAGTTCAGCTACTACCCCGACATCCACAAGGGGCCCATCGCCTGCTGCGGCTGCGGCCGGTGCATCAAGCTCTGCCCCGTGAGCGTGGACATCCGTGAAATCGTCCGGCTGGCCATGGAACTGCCCACGGCCACCGCGGGCAAGCCGTAGGGGAGCCGCCATGACCACTATGATGAATCCCTATCTCCCCGAGATCGCCACGGTGCTGGAGGTCATCCAGGAGACCCCCAACATCAAGACCTTCCGCGTGGTCCTCAACAACAAGGACCGCATGGCCAAGTTCAAGTACGAGCCCGGCCAGGTGGGCCAGCTCTCGGTGTTCGGCGTGGGCGAAGCCACGTTCGTCATCAACTCGCCGCCGACGCGCATGGAGTACCTGCAGTTCTCCGTGATGCTGACGGGCGAGGTCACCTCCATGCTGCACACGCTCTCCCCCGGCGACCAGGTCGGCGTGCGCGCCCCGCTTGGCAACTGGTTCCCGTACGAGTCCATGAAGGGCAAGAACGTGGTGTTCATCGGCGGCGGCATCGGCATGGCCCCGCTGCGCACCCTGCTGCTGTTCATGCTGGACAACCGCAAGGACTACAAGAACATCTCCCTGCTGTACGGTGCGCGCAGCCCCGAGGACATGGCCTTCAAGTACGACCTGCCCGACTGGTCCAGCCGCAAGGACATGACCACCGTGCTGACCATCGACCGCGAGGCCCCGGGCTGGGAGCACAAGGTGGGCCTGATCCCCAACGTGCTGCTGGAGATGAACCCCAGCCCCAAGAAGACCGTGGCCATCACCTGCGGCCCCCCGATCATGATCAAGTTCACCTTGCAGGCGCTCAAGAAGCTCGGCTTCGAGGACGACCAGATCGTCACCACGCTGGAGAAGCGCATGAAGTGCGGCGTGGGCATATGCGGCCGTTGCAACATCGGCACGAAGTACGTCTGCATGGACGGGCCGGTGTTCACCTACGCCCAGCTCAAGGAACTGCCCAACGAACTCTAGCCAACGCGGAAGGATAGGCACATGGCGACATTCTTCAAGGCGGCCGACGTGGCCAAGGCTGCGGTCGAGATCGAGAAAAAGGGCGAGGCCTTCTACCGGCACATGGCCGAACAGACCAAGGACGAGGAACTGCGGGACCTGTTCATCCATCTGGCCGGGGAGGAGCACAAGCACGAGCTGATCTTCAGCAACCTGCTCACCCGCCTGGGCTCCGTGGAGCTGCCCGCCTGGAGCACCACCGAGGAGTACGGCGAATACATCGACGCACTCATCAGCTCGCACACCCTGTTCGACTCCCACTCCGAGGCCCTGATGGCCGGGGCCGGGGACGCCGAATCCGGGGTGCGCGTGGCCCTCTCCTTCGAGAAGGACACCCTGCTCTTCTTCGTGGAGCTCAAGGAACTGGTGCCCGACTCCGAGAAGGACGCCGTGCAGCGCTGCGTGGACGAGGAGCGCCTGCATATCCGCAAGCTGCGGGCCATGCTTTAGCCTCTCGCACCGCGACCGACGTGTTCACCGGGGAGGCCCCGCCTCCCCGGACCCCGCCGTCCAGAACCTCGTGCTGGTGGATGATCCCCCTGCACCCTCGACAGCCTCGCGTAGGTCGACGCCCCCCAGTTGGCCCAAGGGGGGCGCATCCCCTGGCGGGATGCGGGGCGGAGCCCCGCGCCATAGGGCATCCCCGCCTGCGCCCGTTCACCAATCCTTCCCCTCCCGGCTCCTTTCCCCGCTCGACGGGGGTGATGCGCTCAGACATACCCATCAGGCGTTAATTCCTTCACATGGTTGAAAGCATTGGGCGAAACCCTTATGATGCTCCTGCTTCGCATATCCGCCGCGCCGACTCCCCGGTACGGTTCGCAACCAGGCATGCCAGCCGGCCGCGTGGTCTTTGGCCCCAGGGTGCCGCCTTACGGCATCCGCACGCATAACGCTTGAGGGAGTATCGCGCTATGAGGCTTTCGCTGAAGGCTGCGTTTCTGGCCCCCGTTCTTCTTGTGGTGACCATCGGCCTGGCCGGCCTGGTCTGGCAAGGCTCCGCCGCCACCAGGGATTCCGCCCTGACCATGCTCCGGGCTGACATGCCCATCCTGGCGGGCGCCATCGTCAAGGACGTCTCCGACTCCATGCGCCTCAAGACGGAGGCCCTCAAGACCTGGACGGCCATCGCCGTGGTGCAGGCAGCCGCGCGCGGCGAGGACAAGGACGGCGCCTTCCAGGCCCGCATGCAGTCCACCGTGAAGGGCATGCCCAGCCTGGGCATCGGCTACACGAACATGTACTCCCTCAAGGGTGACCTCGTGGCCTCCAGCCTGCCCGGCCCCCTGGCCAAGGCCAACGTGGCCGACCGCGACTATTTCAAGGCCATCGTCTCGAACGGCAAGGATCACGCCATCTCCAAGGCGCTCCTGAGCCGCGTGTCCAACAAGGCCGTGATCATCGTGGCCCAGGCCGTGAAGTCGCCCCAGGGCGAGCTGCTGGGCGTGATCACCGCGGGCGTGGACCTGCACACCATCACAGGCGATGTCTCGGCCACGCGTATCGGCTCCACGGGCCACGTGGTGGTTTTCGAGCCGGACGGCATGGCCGTGGCCCACCCCGACGAAACGCAGTTGCTCAAGAACGAAGTCTCCAAGAGCCCGCTGTTCCAGGCCGCCCTGGCCGTCAAGAATTCCGAGACCGTCACCCTGCCCGACGGCTCCATGGCCGTCGTGGTCCGCGACGCCTTCACCGGCTGGGTCTTCTGCATCATCCCGCCCCTGGAGGACATGCATACCCTGGTGCGCTCCTCCCTGAACAGGCAGGCCCTGCTGGCCCTGGCCGTCACCCTGGTGCTCACGGCGGCCATCTGGCTGCTCTCCGTGAAGGTGGTGGCCAGCCCGCTGACCCGCTGCCTGGCCTACGCCAAGGCTGTGGCCGGAGGGGACCTGAACCGGCACCTGAAGCGGGAGACCAGCTGCGTCGAGCTGGCCGAACTTTCCCAGAGCCTGGACGAGATGGTCGGCGCGCTCAAGACCAGCCTCAGCTCCGTGGCCGAGAAAGAGTGCCGCGCCAACGAGGAGGCCTTGCGCGCCCAGGACGCCCTGCGCCAGGCCGAGGAGGCCTCCGCCAAGGCCGCCACGTCCCGACAGGAGGCCCTTGGGGAGGCCGCGCACATGCTCCAGGAAGTCATGGAAGGGTTCAACGCCTCCTCCGACGCGCTCACGTCGGAGATGGACGGCGCCTTGAGCGACACCGGCTCCCAGCAGGACCGCACCGTCCAGACCGCCACGGCCATGGAGCAGATGACCGCCACCATCATGGAGGTCTCCAGGAGCGCGCAGGACGCCGCCAGCCAGACCGGGCGGGCCAGCGAGCGCGCCAACGAGGGCAAGCGGCTGGTGGAGCAGGCCGTGGACGCCATCTCCGGCGTGGACGCCCTGGCCACACAGATCAGGCAGGCCATGCACGGCCTCGCCCAGCAGACCCGCGCGGTGGACCAGGTCATGACCGTCATCTCCGACATCGCCGACCAGACCAACCTCCTGGCCTTGAACGCCGCCATCGAGGCCGCCCGCGCCGGCGAGCACGGGCGCGGCTTCGCCGTTGTGGCCGACGAGGTGCGCAAGCTGGCCGAAAAGACCATGACCGCCACCCGCGAGGTGGGCCAGACCATCACCGCCATCCAGACCGGCACCCTGGACAACGCCGCCCAGGTGGAGCGCATGGCCGAGGCCGCCTCCCAGGCCAGCTCCCTGGCCAGGACCTCCGGCGGCTCCCTGGCGGAGATCGTCTCCCTGGTGGAGACCGCCTCGGACCAGGTGAGGGCCATCGCCACCGCCTCGGAGGAGCAGTCCGCCGCCAGCGAGGAGATCAACCGCTCCGTGGACGAGGTGCGCGAGCTGGCCGGGCGCATCGCCCAGGCCATGTCCCGCGCGGAGCAGGCCCTGCGCGACCTGGCCGCCCAGGGTGACACGCTGGATCGGGTCATCGGCCAGCTGCGCGGCAGGGAGATAACCGCGTAGGCTTCGCACGTGCTGCTGGAGTTTTGCGAATACCTGCTCACCCCATGCCCGGCCCTGGCCCGGCGGGCGGGGCTCAAGCGCGAGGCCGTGGCCATCCGCGCCCGGCACGCCCGGCAGCGGCGGGCCTGGCGGCCCCACCTTGAGGCAAGCAAGGCTTTCATGCTGGCGTGCGCGCGCCGCTGCGGCCAGAACGGGCTGGCCGTGGTGCTCGGCTCCGGGGCCTTGCTGGACGTGCCCCTTCGCGAACTGGCCGCCATGTTCGGGCGCGTCGTCCTGGCGGACATGGTCCACCCCCTGGCGGCCCGCTGGCAGGCGCGCGGCCTGCCTGGAGTGAGCCTTTCGCATCTGGACGTGAGCGGCGCACTCGAAGACGCGCTGGCCGGGCGGGAGCCCAACCCCCAGGCCGGGCGTGCGCTGCCGGACTTTCTCGACGCTCTCCGGCCTGATTTCATCGTCTCGGCCAACATCCTCTCGCAGCTTCCCCTGGCTCCGTTCGGGCTGTTGCCCGGCGTTGACCGCGCCAGCCTGGGGGCCCGTCTTGTCCGGGAACACCTCCAGGCACTCCAAGACGCCACCGCCCCGGCCTGCCTGATAACCGATACGCTGCGCCTGGGCGGGGAAAAGCCGATGGACCTGCTCCACGGCGTGGAGCTGCCCGGCGCGCCCGAGCGCACCTGGGTCTGGAACATCGCCCCGCGTCCCGAGATATCGCCGGATAGGGATTACTCGCACCAGGTGGCCGCGCTGTATCTGGAGAAATAGCCGAAAAGGTCTCGTGTGTTTGCCATTAACAGACGCGGAGAGTCTTGGCGGGGCCAGCCTCGGCCCTGGAGAGGCCAAGGCTGGAGCCTGGACAAACCGGAGGCCTCCGGCGGCCAGGGGCGCCGCCCCTGGACCCCGCGAGAGGGAGTTCCTCCCTCTCGACTCCCATATCGGTTCACGCCCTACCGCCAAACTTTTTCACCCTGCCGCCAACTTTCTCCCCACATAGCCCTATGTGGGTATACTTTCGTTTCGAGCTGCGGATAATCGCTCCCTGCCCTGGCAAGGAGCACCCGTGGCCCACGCATCCACGAAACAAAGCAGCATCATCTCGTCCGTGGTCGCCTTCGACGGCGGCCTCAACGTAGCCGACGACCCGGCCGGGCTGCCAGACAACCAGCTGGCCGAAGCCCTGAACCTCTACTACGCCGAAGGCCGCAGCGTGCTCACCACGCGGCCCGGCCTCGTGCATGTGGCCGCCCCTCCGCCCGGCGGCCCGGACATCCTGGCCCTGCACTGGTACGCCCAGGATGTGGACTCCGGCTTCCTGGTGGCCGCCACCGCCGACGGCAAGCTCTTCAGCCTGGACCTCTCCGTGCAGCCCCCGGCCTGGAACCACGTCACCGACCTGGACCAGCCCGGCGTCACCCCGAGCCTGGTCACCTTCCACGGCAAACTCGTCATCGCGGACGGCGGCCCGCACCTGCGCACCTGGGACGGGGCCAGCGTGGCCACGATCGCCTCCTCCCCATCGGCCACCGCCCTGGTGGAGGTGAACGGCCGCCTGGCCGCCAACTCCGCGCAGGATCTGGACGGCGTGGCCTTCAGCGGCCCCTTCGACGAAACGGACTGGGACATAGGCGTTGGCGCGGTGTTCCTGCGCGCCGGGTACGGCGACGGCCTGCGCGTCAACGCCTTCGGCGTCATCGGCAAGGACCTGGTGGTCTTCAAGTCCGGCGACTCGGCCAGGCGCATCCTGCGCCTGCAGACAGGCGGCACCGTGGACCAGTGGTCCATCACGGAGCTCTCCCGCAACCAGAGCGCCTCCGGGCCGCGCGCGGTGGAATTCGTGGGCAACAACCTGTTCTTCGCCGGGCACGGCGGCATCATGGATCTGGCCGGCGTCCAGCAGTACGGCGACATCCAGGTGGGGGTCGCGGGGCGGCCCGTGAACCCGCTGCTCGGCGGCCGCAACGTCTCCTCCATGCGCTTCGTGCCCGCCCTGGGGGCCATGCTGGTCTTCATCGAGGGCGACCCCCAGGTGCTGGCCTTCCACCCCCACAACCAGGCCTGGACCCGCTTCGACTTCCAGGGCCGGATCATGTCCGGTGCCTGCCAGGCCGGCGGAACGGTCTACCTGGCCGGTCGCGGGGGCTCGGTCTACCGCCTGGGGCTGGAGGAATCCCGCGACGAACTCCAGCCCGGCGACCACGCCAACATCGCCTCCACCGTGCGCTCCAGGGTGTTCACCACCCAGGGCGCGCTGGTGCTGCGCAGCGCCAAGCTCGACTTCGAAGCCCTCTCCCCCGGCTCCGGTTCGCTCCAGGCCCTTGGCTCCGATCAGATCAGCCCCGTGGAGCTCATCGCCTGGAACGCCAACCCGGGCCTGGGCAAAGTGAACGACTCCACCGGCCCCCTGGCCGATGCGGTGCAGATCCTGGGAGCCTCCTCGCAGACCAAGAGCGTCTCGCGCACGCGCTTCCGGGACTGGGCCGTGTCCTTCCAACTGACAACCACCGGAGGCCGCATCCGCCTCCGCCGTTGCCTGGCGGAATTCGCCCGCGTCAACGGATAACCCACCAAGGAGAACCAACCATGAGCTATGACGGACCCACAACCTTCGGCCTGACCCAGGCCCACCTCCTGGCCGAGCAGAACGGCGTGGCCCCCTACCGCCCCGCCCCCTACCTGGACGACAGCCAGTGGTGGGGCAACAACGCCGCGCGCCCCGCCCAGACCCAGTGGACGCCCCCGGCCTACCAGAACTTCCAGTACTCCACGTACCAGGCCCCGGGCGGCGACCCCTCCTACCGCGCCTACGGCGTCCAGGCCCCGGTCTACGCCGGGCTCGAGGGCGGCGACTACAACCGCTATGAGAACGCCCTGCGCTCAAGTGGCGAGACCGCGGCCAGAACAGCCTACGACAACACCCGCCGGAACATGGTGGACGCCTACTCCAACCGGGGGCTCTACGGCTCCAGCCAGTTCACCCGCCAGATGGACCAGCAGGCCGACACCACCTACCTCAACTCCCTCGTGGACAACGCGGCCCAGGCCACGGCCAAGCGCTACGCCCTGCAGCAGCAGGACCAGCAGTTCGCCAGCGGCCAGCGGATGCAGGCATGGAACGCCCTCATGGACGAGAACCAGGCCGCCAACCAGCAGCGCTACAACGTCTGGCAGAACCGCATGGGCGAGAACCAGTACATGAACAGCCTGCAGTACCAGAACAACGCCGCGGCCAACGCCTACGCCTACCGCTCCAGCGAGGACCAGCGCGACTGGACCGACGACCAGGCCCAGCGCCAGATCGACTTCGACAACATGCTGAGCATGAGCCGGCAGGACTGGGACACCCAAGGCATGTACTGGGACGCCCGACAGAACGACGCGGCCTGGAACCGCATCTACGGCACCTGGGGCCAGGTGGACCCCGACGTGGAGCACTGGGAGAAGAAGATGCTCAAGAACGCGGCCAACCAGTCCTCCAGCTCTGGCCTGGGGTCCGGGCTGGGCTCTGTGCTGGGCGGCATCGGCGGCGGCATCCTGGGCGGCGTGCTTACGGGCGGCGCGGGCATCGGCCTGGGTGCTTCCCTGGGCAGTTCCCTGGGCGGCGGCGTGGGCGGCCTCGTGGAGACCGGCAACCCCAACGGGCTGCTGCGCTCCATCAACGGCAACATGGGCACGTTGGGCAGCCTGGCCGGTAGCCTGTTCTAACGAGCCCGGAATCGCCAACGCCGGGTGGCCGGGCCAGGCGGGCCAGGCAGGCCGGGGCGAGCCGTCCTGGCCGCCCCTTCCTAAACCGGGCGGGGCGGGTTACCCCCGGCCAGGAGCCTCCGCGCCCTTTTCCTGTTGCTGGCCCTGTCCTGCGGTGCGGCGACCGCCTTCGCGGCCGCGCCCCTGACCCACTCCATCGACGCCGTGCTGGACCTCCCCGCCAGGCGGCTGCGGGTGACCGACGCCATCGCCCTGCCCGAGCAGCCGCCCGCCGATCTGGCCCTGACCCTCTCGCCCTCGGCCGCGGACCTCGCCGCCAGCGCGGGGGGCAAGACCCTGCGGCCCGTCCGCTCCGGGGCTTTGCTGCGGCTGGACGTGCCCAAGGGCGCGACAACCGTGACCCTGCGCTACAGCCTCGCCCTGGACCAGCCGCCGCAGGCCGGGCCGGGTGGCACGGACAACCCCGGGGCCCTGGCGGACGACGCCGTGGCCGGTCCGGACTGGGCCATGCTCATGCCCGGCAGCCTCTGGCACCCGGCGGGCCTGCCGGGCCAGGATGTCTACCGCCTGCGGGTGAGCGCCCCGGGCGGCATCAAGGCCGTGAGCCAGGGCAGGCTGGAGGGCTTCAGTCAGGAGGGCGGAAACACCGTCTCCATCTGGAGCGTGCGCAAGCCGGTGGGCAGGCTGGGGCTGTGCCTGGCCCGCTACGTGCTCCATGAGCGCCTGGAGACGATCCCCGGCGGGAGCGCGGTGGCCGTGCAGACCTTCTTCCTGCCCGATTCCAAAGCCTCACCGGATGTCTACCTGGAGGCCGCCGCTCGCCACCTGCGCTTCTATTCCGAACTGCACGGCCCCTACCCCCTGGAGAAGTTCGCCGTGGTGGAGAACCCGCTGCCCACGGGCTACGGCTTCCCCTCCTACACGCTGCTGGGCTCCCAGGTGCTGACGCTGCCCTTCATCCCGGAGACCAGCCTGCGCCACGAGGTCGCCCACAGCTGGTGGGGCAACGGCGTGCTGGTCTCCGGCGACTCCGGCAACTGGTGCGAAGGGCTGACCACCTATGTGGCGGACTATCTTTCCCAGGAGCTGGCCTCCCCCGCCGACGGCAAGGCCTACCGCCTCCGGACGCTGCGGGCCTTCTCCGCCCTGACGGCGCAGACCCCCTCGGCGGACATGCCCCTGGAGCGCTTCGGCTCGCGCTTCTCCGCCGCCAGCCAGGCCGTGGGCTACGGCAAGGCCATGTTCGTGTTCCACATGCTGCGCGGCTTCACCGGAGCCGACGCCTTCTGGGCCGGGCTGCGCCGCCTCTACGCGGAAAAGCTCTTCCGCCCCGCCGCCTGGGAGGACTTCCGCCAGGTCTTCGCCGGGCAGGGTGATTTCAGCCTGGAGCGCAGCCGCCGCTTCATGGACCAGTGGCTCACCCGCACGGGCGGCCCCCAACTTGCGCTGGGTCAGGTCGCGAGCGAGCCCGACCCCGCCGGGGGGTGGGTCGTGCGGGCCGAGGCCGTGCAGAAGGGCGAGCCCTACCTGCTCAGGCTCACGGCCCAGGTGGACCATGAGGGAGGGACGCGGCGCGCGGAGTTCGTCATGGAGGGAGAACGCGCGGGCTTCGAGGTGCGCACGCCGGGCAAGCCCCTGCGCCTGCGCCTGGACCCGGACGCGGACTGCTTCCGGCTGCTGGACCCGTCCGAGGTGCCGCCCTCGGTGAACACGGTCAAGGGCGCGAAGGATCTGCGCGTGCTGGTGGCCGCCGACGCACCGCAGGCCCTGCGCGCGGCCCTGCCCGTGCTGCTGGGCGGACTGGGGCAGGTTCGGGCCACCGTGTTGGAGGAGGGGAAGCTCACCCCGGAGCAGAAGAGGAGCCTGGGGGGCGGCAACGTGCTGGTGCTGGGCATGCCCCGCTTCCCGCTGCCGGGCCTGCGCGACGTGCTGCCCGATGCGCCCGGCGCGGACACCGCATTCGCGGCCCTGGAGCGCGAGGGCGGCTGCGTGGCCGCGTTCCAGGCCGCAACGGGGGCCGACGCGCAGGCCGTGGTCCAGGCGGCGAACAAGATCATGCACTATGGTTCGTTCGGGCTGCTGGGCTTCGCGGGAGGGCGCAACGTGGTCAAATCCACCCTGGAGCCCAGGCGCACGCCCATGCTGCGGGAGCTGAACTAGCCCCGAGTCTTCCGCCCTGGCAGGACCGGACGCACGGGCCGCACCGCGAACTCGCGCAGGGCGTCGCGCCCGATCCAGCGGGCGCTCCGCGAGGCTGACCCGGCCAGTGCCACGGCCACGGCCTCGGCCCGCAGCCTGAGGCCCGGGCTGCGCTTGCCGATCTGGCGCAAGGCCCAGTTCACGGCCTTCTTCACGAAATTTCGCTCGTCGTCCGACATAAGCAGAATCCGCTCCAGGCAGGGCTCGAAGGCATCATCCGCAGCCGTGCGGTCGTGCACGGCCAGCTGGGCCATGAGCGAGAACCCGGCCCGGCGCACGAACTCCTCCTCCCGCAAGCTCCACGCGTCGGCCAGCTCCCAGGCCAGGGCGCACTTCACCGCCAGCTTGTTGCAGAGCTGGTCCGTCAGATCCCAGGAGTCGCACTCCGCCGCCCAGGCGTCCAGCAGGGGCCGGTCCGTCCTGGCGGGCTCGGCGGTCATGCAGGCCAGGATGCGCGCCTCATGCACGCCTGTCTCCCAGAGCGCCAGGGCCAGGGCGTGGTCGCGCCCTGTCTCGCGGGCGATGGCCCGAAGCGGGACCATGCCGACCCCCAGGGCCCGCGCCGTATTGATGCCGAAGCGGGCCATGCCCTGCCGGTTGCGCTCGCTGCCGAGCGGCTCCAGGCGGGCCAGGATGTCTGCCGCGTCCATCCCGTTATGCCAGCACGGCGTAGGCCAGGCCCACCAGCACCAGGCTGGCGGCCCGGAAGGCCTGGTTGTGCACGATGAGCTTCATGGCCAGGGCCGGGCGGAAGATGCCCGCGTAGTACGGGAACTGGTGCCGGAAGGCCCGCATGGGCGTGGAGAGCAGGTTGCCCAGCAGCAGGGCCAGCACGATCTCCTTCACGGGCAGTTCCCCGGCGTTGAGCAGCGCGCCCGCAGCGGCCAGGCCGGCGGTGAACTCCGCGGCCATGCCGAAGACCACGATGGAGGCCGCCTTGGGCGAGAGCCACTGCACCGAGGCCATGTGTTCGCCCATGAAACGCTCCGTCGCCGCGAAGAACCCCCAGCTGTTGAGCGCCACCATGCCCGCGTAGATCGGCGCGGTGATCAGGCAGATCTTCACGATGCGCTTCTTGAAGCGCCGCCAGCTCTTGTGCAAGGCCTCGCGCAAGGTGGGGCCCTTCTCGGGCAGCTGGCACTCCAGGCAGCCCTCCTCCTGCGGGGGCAGCACCGCGCGGCCCGCCAGCACGATGAGCAGCGAGCGCAACAGCGCCGCGCCCAGCGTCAGCCCCACGTAGACCGCACCGGTGGAGCCCAGGAAGGGCATGGCCACCAGCACCATGGTCGGCATGTGCAGAAAGTACGTGGGCAGGGAATTGAACAGGTTGGCCAGGATCAGCTCCCGGTCGGAGAGTTTGCCCTGCTGGTGGGCCTCGGCCAGCATGGTGTTGGCCGCCATGCCCGAGAAGAAGGCCAGGGAGAAGCTGGCCCCCACCACGTCCTGCATGTTGCCAAGGCGCACCAGGGGCTTGGCGAAGCGAGCCAGGTAGCGCGTCCAGTTCAGGGTTTCGATGAGGTTGGCCACGAGCAGCGAGATGCTCAGCGTCAGCAGCAGCTTGCCCAGGGGCAGCACCACACTGTGGAGAACGGAGGTGAAGGTCATAGGATGCGCACCATAGCGCGGGTGCCAGCGATTGCCAATGCGGGAGCCGGGATGAACGGCAGTGGCCTCCGGCGGCCAGGGGCGCCGCCCCTGGACCCCGCGAGAGGGAGTTCCTCCCTCTCGACTCCCATTCCGTTTCGCGTCGAGGGCGGAAAGCTTTCGCACCTGCGAAGAGATTCTCAAGGGCGGCCTGCTCAAAAAACACGACGGCAAGGAGCGAGAAAAAGCCAAGCCCGACGCGTATCTTGCCTACGCGAGGGTTTGGCTTTTTCGAGACGACGCAGCCGACGGGGATTATTCAGCGGGCCGCTACGGCAGAACGACCTTGGCTGCCGCCTGGGCCAGGCCCAGCAGCGGCGCTGGATAGAGCCCGACGCCCAGCAGGCAGACGGCCAGCGAGGCGCCCAGCAACGGCGCCAGCCCTCCCGGCGTGGGGGACGCGCCTTCGGCGGCGGGTTCGGCCGTGTAGGCGTGGCGCACCATGTTCAGGTAGTAATAGATGGCAATGGCCGTGTTCAGCACCGCCACGATCACCAGCCAGTCGTGCCCGTGGCCCCACAGGGAGCTCAGCAGGAAGAACTTGCCCGTGAAGCCCGCCGTGGGCGGCAGGCCCACCAGCGAGAAGGCCGCCGCCAGCAGCACGAAGGCCATGCCCGGCGAGGTGCGGTACAGGCCGTCCAGGTCCGACAGCGTGGGGTTCTGCCCGTCTTGGCGTACCCGGCAGACCACGTAAAAGGCCGCCAGGTTCATCAGCAGGTAGCACACGCCGTAGAAGGCGGCCGAGGTCAGCCCGTCCGGCCCTCCGGCCACCAGTCCCATGGCCGCGTACCCCGCATGGGACACGCTGGAAAAGCCCAGAAGGCGCTTCAAGTCCTTCTGGACCAGGGCCGAGAAGTTGCCCGCCGTCATGGAGAGCGCGGCCAGCGCGGCCAGCGCGTCGGCGGTCTGGGCGTCCAGCCCGATGGCGCCCACCAGGCGCACCAGCACGGCCAGGGCCCCCAGCTTGGGCAGCGTGGAGACGAAGGCCGCTGTCTCGTTGCCAACGCCCTGGTACACGTCCGGGCACCAGAAGTGGAACGGGAACAGGGCCAGCTTGAACAGGAAGCCCGTCAGGTACAGCGCGAGCCCGATCACGGCCAGGGGCGCGGCGGCGACGCTCCAGGGCTTCTGGGCCAGCTCGGCCACGTAGGTGGTGTGCTGCGCCGCCATGATCAGCGACAGGCCGTAGAGCGAGAGCGCCGTGACCATGGCCCCGTAGAGGATGTACTTCACGGCGGCCTCGGCGGCGGGGCGGCTCTCGGAGCGCAGGGGTGCCACGGCGTAAAGGCTCAGCGAAGCCAGCTCCAGGGCCAGGTACATGGTCACCAGCTCCGTGGCCGAGGCCAGGAGCATCAGCCCCAGGGAGGATATGGCCAGGAGCATGAAATAGTCGGGCTGCTTGGCCTCCTCCACCTCGCGCGGGCGGGAGCCGATGGCCACCACCACGCAGAAGCCCACGGCCACGGCGGCCTTGAAGAACTGCGAGAGCGCGTCCAGGCTGTAGCAGCCCCCGAAGAGCGCGCCCCGCTGGCCCAGGGCCAGCACAGCCAGCGCCGCCACCGCGGCGGAGGCCCAGGCCCGCAGCGCGCCAAGTTTGGCGAATTCCAGGGACTCGATCAGGAACAGCAGGGCCAGGGCCGCCATGCCCGCCTCGGGGGCCAGTTGCACCAGGGCGCTCACGGCGTCACCTCCGCCAGGATGGGTCGTTCGGGTTGCTCGGCCTTGTGGGCCAGGGCCGTGCGGGTGTTCACATGCTCGAGCAGACGGGCCACGGTGGGCTCCATGGAGCGCATGGCCAGCCCGGGCGCGAAGCCGATCCAGATAACCAGCACGGCCAGCGGGGCCAGGGCCGTCCATTCGCGGATGTTCAGGTCCGCCCAGGCCTTGGCCGTGGATGGCTGGCCCCAGGCCATGCTCCGCGTGGCGCGCAGCATGTAGGCCGCCGCCAGGAGCGCCCCGGGAATGGAGAGCGCTCCGGCCCACAGGTTGGCCTTGAAGGCCCCGGTCAGCACCAGGAGTTCGCCCACGAAGCTGTTGGTGCCGGGAAAGCCCAGGGAGGACAGCGCGAACAGCCCCCACAGGCCCATGAACGCGGGCAGGTATTTGCCCATGCCCATGTGGTCGGCCATCTCGCGGCTGTGGCTGCGCTCGTAGGCCGCACCCAGCATCATGAACAGCGCGCCCGTGGTGATGCCGTGGTTGAGCATCTGCATCAGCGCCCCGGTGAGGCCCTGCTGGTTGAACATGAAGATGCCCAGGGTCACGAAGCCCATGTGCCCCACGGATGAATAGGCCACCATGCGCTTGAGGTCGGTCTGGCCCAGCGCCGTATAGCCCCCGTAGAGGATGGAGATCACCGAGAGCCCGATCATCAGCGGGGCGAAGAAGTGGCTGGCCTCGGGGGTCAGGCCCAGGCAGAAGCGCATGAATCCGTAGGTGCCCATCTTGAGCAGCACCGCCGCCAGGATCACGCTGCCCGCGCTGGGGGCCTGCACGTGCGCGGCCGGCAGCCAGGTGTGGAAGGGGAACATGGGCACCTTGATGGCGAAGGCCAGGGCCATCGCCAGAAACGCCCAGCGCTGGAAGGAGACCGGGAACTCGCGGCCCAGCAGGTCGGGGATGGAGAAGCTGCCCCCCACGGCCCTGAAGGCGATGATGGCCACCAGCAGGAGCGTGCTGCCCGCCAGGGTGTACAGGAAGAATTTCAGCGATGCGTAGCGCCGCTCCGGCCCGCCCCACACGGCGATGAGCAGGAACATGGGCACCAGCATGGCCTCCCAGAACACGTAGAAGAGCACGAAGTCCAGGGCGGAGAACACGCCCACGCAGGCCGCGGTCATCACCAGCAGGCAGATGTGGAACTCCTTGATGCGCTTGGTGATGTACGTCCAGGAGCACAGCACGCACAGCGGCAGCAGGAACACCGAGAGCAGCACCATGATCAGGCTCAGCCCGTCCAGGCCCAGGTGGTAGTGCATGCCCCACTGGGGCACCCAGTCCGCCAGTTCCACGAACTGGAAGCCCGGCAGGGAGGGCTGGAAGCTGAGCAGCGGGATCGCCAGGCCCATCTCCAAAAGCCCCACCGCCAGGGTGAACCACCTGACGGCGGCCTCGCGCCGCAGGAGGAGCGCGGCCAGGGCCGCCGCCAGGGGCAAAACCATCAAGGTGGTCAGGAAGGGGAATCCGCCGCTTGCGGTCATGGTCTCTCCTGTCTCGAATGCGAGAACGATCCGGTGATGCTGTGGTCGCCTTCGCCCGGCTCCCGGTGCGGCCTGTCCGCCGCCCGGCGGG